>CALHWU010000189.1 GCA_938039795.1 uncultured Muribaculaceae bacterium | reverse complement strand
CTTGAGGTAGATGACATTGGGGTGCAGCACTTCCAGCTTGCGCTTCTCGCCCAGAAGATGGGACGCCGCATATTCATAGTCGTCGAGAAGATACATGAGCTCGTGCTGATCGCATCCGTGGCAAAAAGGCTTAAAATCAAGCCGAATGTCGGTATACGGATAAAACTTTCGTCGACCGGCTCCGGCAAGTGGGAGGAATCGGGTGGCGACCAGTCGAAGTTTGGTCTGAATTCGAGTGAGCTTCTGGAGGCTCTTGAAATACTTGAAAAGAACAAGATGACCGACTGTCTCAAGCTCATACATTTCCATATTGGCAGTCAGGTCACCAAGATCAGGCGCATCAAGAACGCGCTCAGGGAGGCCACTCAGTTTTATGCGCAGCTGTCGCGGCTCGGTTACAATATCGAGTTCGTCGATATAGGCGGCGGACTCGGCGTTGACTATGACGGTACGCGAAGCTCTGCATCGGAAAGTTCAATGAACTACTCCATACAGGAGTATGCCAACGATGCTGTCTCTGCCCTCGTGGAGGTTTGCAAGAAAAACGATCTGAAGCAGCCAAATATCATCACTGAAAGCGGGCGTTCGCTTGCCGCGCATCATTCGGTGCTCGTATTCGAAGTGCTTGAGACCACATCACTGCCGTCGTGGAAGGAGAGCCAGGAGATCAGTCCCGACGATCATGAGCTTGCACGCGAACTCTATGATATCTGGGACCGTCTCGATCACCCGCGGCTTTTTGAGAGCTGGCACGACGCTCTGCAGATA
This sequence comes from uncultured Muribaculaceae bacterium, assembly GCA_938039795.1. Taxonomy (GTDB): domain Bacteria; phylum Bacteroidota; class Bacteroidia; order Bacteroidales; family Muribaculaceae; genus Paramuribaculum. The sequence goes on along the minus strand of CALHWU010000189.1, from coordinate 4,253 downwards.
CGCGAGGAGGCGCTCGATCTTTTCAGTCTCGGCATGCTCGACCTGCGCACCCGCGCCCAGATAGAGAAGCTTTTCTGGTCCATCGCCCGCGAAGTCGGCGAAATGGCCTCGACGCTCAAGCATGCACCCGAGGAACTGCGTAAGATAGCGCGTATGCTTCCCGATAAATATTTCTGCAATTTCTCGCTTTTCCAGTCGCTCCCCGATCTGTGGGCCATTGATCAGCTGTTTCCAATCATGCCCATACAGCGGCTTGACGAGAAGCCGACACGTAACTGCACGATACAGGATATAACATGCGATTCCGACGGCAAGATCGCCAATTTCATAAGCCCCCACGGCACGGTGAGCTCGCTGCCCGTACATTCTGTCAAGGATGGTGAGCACTATTATATAGGCGTTTTCCTTGCCGGAGCATATCAGGAGATACTCGGTGATCTCCACAATCTGTTCGGCGACACCAATGCCGTACACATCAGTGTCTATCGCGACCGTTACGAGATTGAGCGTGTGATTGATGGAGAGACTGTGGCCGACGTGCTTGATTACGTTGCCTACAATCCTAAGAAACTTGTCCGTAACGTGGAAGCCTGGGTTTCGATGTCGATGCGGGCCGGGAAGATAACTCCTGAAGAGGGTCGCGAATTCCTCAGCAACTACCGTTCGGGCCTTTATGGCTACACTTATCTCGACAAGGAGTGACGGGGGAGCGGTGCGCTTCTTCCTGACGCTCTCCTACCGCGGCGCTCCTTTTCATGGCTGGCAGGTGCAGCCTGGAGCGGTCAGTGTCCAGCAGATTCTTGAAGATGCATTCCGGAAGCTGACGGGTTGTCGTGTGGCTGTCACCGGTGCCGGGCGCACCGATGCCGGAGTCAACGCACGGATGATGGTGGCCCATGCCGACATTCCCCGGGATACCCCGCCGGTCGACGCTCTGCTCCGTGGCCTCAACGCGCTTTGCGGTCCTGACATCGCCATCTACTCACTGACGCCTGTGCATCACGATGCGCATGCCCGTTTTGACGCTGTATCCCGCACATACCGCTACTATGCGACAGAGCGCAAGAGTCCTTTTTTTCATTGGCTGTCGTGGCAGTGTGGTTCCCGGCTTGATTTTGAGGCCATGAACGCAGCCGCGGCGACTCTGCTCGACGTGAGCGATTTTGCTTCGTTCGCCAAGCTGCATTCCGACGCCCGCACGACGATATGCCGCGTCAGACGTGCCGTATGGACTCGTGTCGACGGAGTTCCCGGAGCGTGGTATTTTGAGATAACGGCCGACCGCTTTCTCCGTAATATGGTGAGGGCAGTGGTGGGTACGCTCGTAGAGGTAGGGCGCGGGAAACTGTCGTTTGACGGCTTCGGGCGGGTGGTGGAGGCCCGCGACCGCTGTGCCGCCGGCACGTCGATGCCTCCTCAGGCGCTTTATCTATGGGATGTGGGTTATCCTTATTTCGACGCCTCAACAGCAATTTACACACCAATCATATGAAACATCACATTCTGATAACTCTTTTCCTAGCAGCGTCGATTGGGCAGGGAATGGCCGAAGAACCTCTGCCCGACCGCGTCAGCTGTACGAGCATCATGGTGGGCCGCAATGCTTCCGCCGATGGTTCGGTCATCACGTCCCATACCTGCGACGGCAATTACCGCACGTGGATGGATATCGTGCCCGCTGCCACATTGGATCATGACACCACCGCCATCGTTGTAAAAGGCCGCATGCACACCGATCATTCCACAGGCGCCCGCGGCATGTACGCTCTGGACACCATACCCCAGCCGGGACGCACCTACGCTTTTCTCAACACGGCATATCCATGTCTCAACGAGAGGCAGCTCGCCATGGGGGAGACCACTATCTCCGGCCGACGCGAGCTGGAGAATCCGCGCGGACTGTTCCGTATCGAGGAGCTGCAGCGTCTGGCTCTGCAGCGCTGCGTGACGGCGCGCCAGGCCATACGTCTGATGGGTGAACTGGTCAAACGCTACGGTTACGGCGATTCGGGCGAGTGTCTGACAATCGCCGACCCTCGTGAGGTGTGGCAGTTCGAGATTTTCGGCGAAGGCCCCGACTCCATAGGCGGAGTATGGGCGGCAGTGCGGATCCCTGACGACCATATAGGAGTGTCGGCCAACATCCCGCGCATTTCATCCATCAATCCGGCTGATACGGCCAACTGTATGGCTTCGGCAAATGTATATGACGTGGCTCGCCGCATGGGTTTCTGGGATGGCAAGGAGCCTTTCCGCTTCTGGAAAGCTTATGCCGGAGGTAATTATTTCGGAGAACCGAAGTCGTTCAGCGTCAGAGAGTATTTCATACTTGATAAGCTCGCACCGTCGCTACATCTTGACTATAATGCCGAGGAGCTCCCCGTCAGTGTGAAGCCCGACAGCCTCGTTTCGCCGCAGATGGTCATGGAGCTTCTGGCTTCAACTTATGAGGGCACATCATTCGATATGACAAGCAAACTTAAAGTGACCCGCAAGAACCGGGCTACCGGCGCGGTGGATACCGTGACGAGCCCCGTCGCGAATCCATGGATGGGCCGTGACATGATGCAGCTTCTCAATGCCGTGAAGGATTCCACGGTGGTCAACGTCCGCAATGTGTCGGTCCCCCAGTGTGCCTATTCTACGGTCATACAGTGCCGTGAGTGGCTTCCTGATGCAGTGGGGGCTGTGGCATGGGTAGCCTTTGACAATCCCGGGCAGAGCCCCCGCATCCCGGTGTTTGCCGGAACGACCGATCTCCCCGACGCGTTCAAAGTCGACGGACAGCTCCGTTACGACGAGAATGCGGCCGTGTGGCCCTTCCGGCGCGCCAACAAGCTTGCGACAGTCCGCTGGGGCGATACTCGCCGGGAAATGACCGACGCGCGTCATCATTTCGTCGAGAAGGGATTTGCCGAAATGCCCTATGTGGAGAGCCGTTATGCGCAGATCCTGAAAGAGAACGGGCCTGAGGCCGCATCGCGCTTCCTTACCGGCTATACTGCCGATTTCGCCGGAGCCGCCATGCAGCGGTGGAATGAACTCGGTCTCCGCTATTGGACACGTTTTGCGCGCGGATTCTGAAGCTGTAATAATCCTTAATTCATATCGGTTATGAAACACGTAACAACTTTTGCGTCGTTGCTCATCGCAATGTCGGTGTCGGCGCAGACCTATGATTTCACCGTCACCGATTCGGTCGCCGTCACTCCCGTGAAAAACCAGGCGTCGAGCGGCACCTGCTGGTGCTTCGCCACCACGTCGTTCGTCGAGTCGGAACTGCTCCGCAAAGGCAAGGGCGAGCATGATCTCTCTGAGATGTTCATAGTGCGCCAGAAACTCCTCAATCAGCTCAACGACAATTATCTGCGCCGCGGCCGCGGAAATATCGGCCAGGGATCGCTTAGCCATACGTTTCTCAATGCCTACAATCAGGTAGGAATAGTGCCCGAAGAAGTATACTCCGGCATCAACTACGACTCGCCGCGTCATAATCATGGCGAGATGATGGCTATGCTCGAAGCTGTGGCCGGCGTGGCCGTGAAGGCAAAGAAACGCTCTCCGCAGTATGACAAGATAGTCAACAATGTGCTCGACACGTATCTCGGACCGGTGCCGGAGACGTTTACATACCATGGCAAGACCTATACGCCCAAGTCGTTTGCCGCATCGCTCGGCATCGATCCCTCCGACTATGTGGAGCTGACATCATTCACCCATCATCCCTATTATGAGGCATTCGAGCTTGAGGTGCCCGACAACTGGGAGCATGCCCGCCAGTATAACCTGCCTCTTGACGAACTGATGGAGGTCATCGACGGCGCGCTTCGTGGCGGCTACTCCGTCTGCTGGGACGGCGACGTCAGCGAGCGCGGATTCCAGTTCAGACATGGCGCAGCCATCAATCCCGACGTAAAGGACCTGTCGCGTTATTCGTCGGCCGACTCCGCATCGTTCGCTTCCTTGACCGAGGCGCAGCGTCTCGACTCGGTTTTCGCTTTCCGCCGCCCGTACCCCGAGATCGTTGTCACTCCGGAGGTCCGTCAGGAAGGATTCGAGACGTTTGTCACTACCGACGATCATCTGATGCATCTTACCGGACTCGCGAAGGATCAGAACGGCACGAAGTACTACGTCACCAAAAATTCGTGGGGTACTGACCGCAACGACTTCGGAGGATATCTCAACATGTCCGAATCGTTCGTCCGCGCAAAGACCATCTATGTGATGATGCATAAGGACGCGCTCCCGTC
>CALHWU010000188.1 GCA_938039795.1 uncultured Muribaculaceae bacterium | reverse complement strand
GATAGTGATCGGCATGGTGTCAGACGCTGCGGGTCACTCTGACATGCGACTTCGGATGGCGGAGAGCCAGGCAGCTCGCCTCCGTGGCCACGACGGCCTCTGTGTTGCGCTGTCCCGACTTGCGCAGGTCGAGCCGCTCCACCCTGAACGGCACGTGGACATACTTCACCAGATATTCCGGATCGATCACCAGGCCGTCGTATTCGTGGCCGCACTGGTCGAACACTTCGGCATGGATCACGTAGAGCGAGCCGAACTTCGAGCGGATCTCCGAGAAGTCGATGCCCCAGTGGGTCACCTTGTCGGAGGCCTGCGCCACGCGCGTATAACTGATCTTGTTGAGCAGGGCTGTCAGCTCGCTGCCGGCAAGGAGCACCTTGCGTCCCGAGCCGGCGTTGCTGCCTGTGAACGCGGTCTTCATCAGGTCTATCAGAGTGTTCTCGCTGATGGCGGAGTAGCTGAAGTCGCTGCCTGCCTGATTCCAGATTCCTCCGGTGAAGAGCACCTCGTCCGACCGCAGCGGATCGGTCACCCGCGCCTTGGTGCCGAAGAGAAAGCTCTTCTCCATGCCCAGGCGCATGTCCATGATCGCCACCTCCTCCTGATCGCTGAACGTCCAGCCGGTCTCCTTGGAGCTGAGGCGCGCGAGCACGCTCTGTTCCACCTGGGCTTTGAAGATCTGGCAGTAGTTTCGGGCCTTTCGTGGAAGAGCCTCGAACTGCGGGGTCTGAACGTCGAGTTCGGCCGCGGCGCGTCCCATTCTGACGAGGGTCTTGCCGCTCACCTCGGCGCTCACTTCGCCGCTCTCGCCGGCGTTGACCGCTATCACATGGAGTCCTTGGCCGCCGTCGCCGCGCCCCACTACGTAGAGCACCAGATCGGGCGCATCGCCGCCCGTAGTCTCCGGCACACCCTTGGCGCCTTTCACCATTATGGTGTCGGTCACGGCGAAAACGGTGTCGTTGTCGGTAGTGAGCTCATACACCGGCAGTCCGCTGCCGTGAGTGTCGCCGATGATTCTGAGCTCGGTCGAGGCCTGGGCTGTCTGGGCTTTGGTGTCGACAGAGTAGTATTCCACCACCATCGAAGAGGCGCGGCGTGCGCCTATCATGCGCGAGATCTGGTCGACCGGAGTCGCCATCGGTCTGACGCGCGCCACTCGGCTGTCGACGTCGTTGCGCAGCAGGTCGGCCGATGCCTCGCGGATGTTTACTGTGGTCAGCGGCCCGTCGGCCACGTGGGTGCCTCCGGCCATGCCTTCGACTTTTACTGAAATTTCTCCCATAATTGATTTAGATAAAGATTGTGATTGGTTATAAGTTTATATAAATCATACTCCTGGCTCTCTGACTGCTCTTCAGTCCCAGGCTGTCGGACGAAGCCTGGTCAGGAATTCGTTGTCGATCTGCAGTCGGTTTCGCCGCTGCTCATCCTCGGCCTCGGTCAGCCGAGGATCCTCCCATATGGATCCGCTGCCGCATTTCCGAGCGTTTTCTCTCTCCTCTTCGGCTCCGGCAAGCTTGCCGCGCTCAAATCCGCGCTTCTCGGCCTCCGCTATGAGCTTCATCACGCTTTCGGGCGTTATCGCCCCTTCAGGCGACGCCGCAGGCTCCGGTGATGTCTCCTCCTGTTCGTGTCCTTTCTCCTGTTGCTCCTCTGCAGGCGCTACAGTTGTTTCTTTCAGTTCTTCTTCCATTTCGTTCCGTAGGGTTTATCGCTTGTTGATGATGCAAAATTACTCTACGGACCGCCCCCTTCAGCTGCGTGTTTGTCGTTATCGCCACTTCACTTCCTTAAACCAGTAGCATCTGCCGTTGTCCATCACGAGCCTGCCCGTGCGCTCCACCCGCGCGATGCCGGCGCTGAACACCTCGCCGCTCGCCGCGTCTTCCCAGCTGTGGATCCCCTCGCGGCGCCATAGCAGCGAGGCATAGCGCCGCTCGGTCTCATCGGCCGATGACGGAAGGGCGGCCGTCAGCCGGGCCGTTTTTTCCACGAGCATCCGCGCGGTAGCCTCCACATCATACGCCGCCCCCGTCAGCTCGCGCATGCTGACCGGATTGGGGGCGTCGCTCAACCATGCGGTCTGGTTGACGTTGAGTCCTATTCCGGCTATCGCCCTGCCGATGCGCTTCCCTTCGAGGGCGCACTCTATCAGTATGCCCGCTATCTTGCGATCACCTATATATATGTCGTTGGGCCATTTCACCTCCGCCTGAAGCCCGGTCAGCTCCCTGACAGTCTCGGCAGTGGCTATGGCCACCGCTTCCGACACGAGAAACTGCTCCCTTGCCTCGACTCCCTCCGGCCGCAGCATTATCGACAGAGTGACGTTCATCCACGGCTCGCTCTCCCAGTGGTTGCCCCTCTGCCCGCGCCCGGCGGTCTGGCGCCGCGCCATGATGGCCGCGCCGTGGGGCAGGCACCCCCCGCGGTCGGCTTCGGCCATAAGTGTGTTGGTGGATGCGGCCTCCTCTATTATGGTGAGCTGAGGGCGGCAGTCGCTGCAGAGCTCCGCGCTCTCCGAGAGCTCCGTTTTTTCTGATTTCTCCGATTCTCTCATGATTTCAGTTTTTCCTCATGCAAAATTACGTTTTTCCTGTCGGTTTATCGCCTTCAATTGTTAAAATCGGGAAATTTATTGCGCGATTGTTGCGCGTATTGTCAAAAAGAATTAATTTTGCGCTTTAATAACTTTCATAAACACAAAAAAGCCGCCATCCGTAAGGCGGGTTTGCGTCAGAGAAAGCAGGAGCCGGCCGCGTCGCAACGACGCTCTCCGGACGGCAATGGGATATTATCGCGACTTACCAACAGAACAGTCACATATTGTATAATTATTTTTTAGTATGAAAAAGTTGTTTTTGTTACTCATGACCGTGGCTATGTTTGCGGTTGCTTCCGCTCAGGAACGCATCGTGACAGGTCAGGTCATCTACGCCGGCGACGGCGAGCCTCTCGTAGGCGCCTCTGTCTTTCCGATAGGCGGCGGCACGGGATGCTCCACTGACATCGACGGCATGTTCTCACTCAAGGTTCGGCCCAACGTGAAGCGACTCAAAGTCACCTACGTGGGCATGAAGACCGCTGAAGTCGACATCACCGAGGGCAAGATGCTCATCAAGCTCGACAATGCCGACAACCGTCTCGACGAAGTGATGGTCGTGGCCTACGGTAAGGCTACCAAGGAGGCCTTCACCGGATCGGCTGCCGTGGTCGACGCTTCGCAGATCGAGAAGTCACAGGTCAGCAACGCCCTCAATGCCCTTAACTCCAAGGTGGCAGGCGTACAGCTCACCAACGCTTCCGGCGCCCCGGGCACCACTACCCCCACCATCCGCATCCGCGGTATCTCTTCGATCAACGCCGGCAATGCGCCGCTCGTGATCGTCGACGGAGCCCCCTTCTCGGGCGACATGAACACCCTCAACTCGCAGGATATAGCATCGATGACTGTGCTTAAGGATGCTGCTTCCAACGCCCTTTACGGTGCGCGCGGTGCCAACGGTGTCATCCTCATCACCACCAAGAAAGGTCAGCTCGGCACGGGCGCTACAGTGACCGTCGACGCCAAGTGGGGTGCGAATACACGCGCCACACAGGACTACGACCTCATCAAGGATCCCCGCCAGTACTATGAGCTCTACTACAGCGCCCTCAACCGCTATGCGATGGACAAGATGAACAAGAGCGCTCAGGAAGCCTATCAGTGGGCCAACCAGAACCTTACCGCAGCCAACGACTACGGTCTCTGGTATCAGACCTACACCGCTCCCCAGGGCCAGTATCTCGTAGGCGAGAACGGCAAGTTCAACCCCGCCGCCACCAAGGGCTACATGCGCACATACCGCGGACAGGAATACTGGATGCAGCCCGACAACTGGCTCGACGCTTCCTATAAGACCACTCTCCGTCAGGAATACAACATGAGCGTCACCAATGGTACGGACCAGACTTCGTTCTACGCATCGGCCGGCTTCCTCAACAACGAGGGTATCACACCCAACACCGGCTTCAAGCGTTTCACCGGACGTCTGTCGGCCGACACCCAGGCCAAGTCGTGGCTCAAGGTAGGCGCATCGATGAGCTACACACACTACTCCGCATCGCGCATGAGCGAGGACGGATCGAGCAACTCCTCCGGCAACATCTTCGCTGCCGCCACCGAGGTAGCTCCCATCTATCCCCTCTTCATCCGCAACGGACAGAAGGACATCATCATCGACCAGAACGGCATCAAGCGCTATGACTATGGCGACGGCCAGAACGCCGGCCTCCAGCGTCCCGTGTTCGGACAGTCCAACGCTATCTCCAACACGCTCCTCGACACCAACAAGTACAACGGCAACGCCCTCAGCGGCAGCGGATTCGTTGAAGTGCGTTTCCTCAATGACTTCAAGTTCACATCCAACAACTCCGTTGATTACAACGAGACCCGTCTGAGCAACATCACCAACCCCTTCTACGGTTCGTATGCTTCCTCCAACGGTATCGTCAGCAAGACCTCCACTCACCGTCTGAGCACCACATTCCAGCAGCTCCTCGACTGGAACCACACATTCGGCAACGTCCATGAGGCAAGCGTCCTCCTCGGTCACGAGTTCTATCAGGACAAGTACAACTACCTCTCGGCCAACCGTTCCAATATGTTCGATCCCTCCAACGACGAGCTCGACGGAGCCATCCTCTCGGGTGAGTCAGGGTCTTACCGCACCTACTACAACAACGAGGGCTGGCTCTTCCGCGGCCAGTACAGCTACGACCAGAAATACTTCGGATCGTTCTCGTTCCGCCGCGACGCCTCCTCGCGTTTCCATCCCGACAACCGCTGGGGTAATTTCTGGAGCGCCGGCGCAGCATGGATCATCTCCAAGGAGAGCTTCTTCAACGCCGACTGGGTCGACATGCTGAAGATCAAGGCATCGTATGGTGAGCAGGGTAATGACAATATCAGCAACTTCCTCTACACCAACACCTACAACATCGTCAACGGTTCGGGCATGCCCGCCGCCACTCCCGCCACCAAGGGCAACCCCGACATCTCGTGGGAGAAGAACGGCAACCTCAACTACGGCGTAGAGTTCGATCTCTTCAACTCCCGCCTCTCCGGTAGCATCGAGGGATTCTACCGCAAGACATCCGACATGCTCTCCTGGTTCCCCCTCCCCCCGTCGTTCGGCTACACCGGCTACTGGGACAACATCGGCGACATGACCAACACCGGCGTCGAGGTTGACCTCAGCGGAACCATCATCAACACCCGCAACATCACTTGGAGCGTCAACGCCAACCTGACATGGTATAAGAACAAGATCTCCTACCTCCCCGAGGAGCGCAAGACCATGGAGATCGACGGACATCGCGGTTACTCCTCCGGCAGCCACTTCTACGGCGAGGGTCTCCCTCTCTACAGCTACCGCATGTATCGCTACGCAGGTGTCAACCAGGAGGACGGTACCGCTCTCTACTACCACAAGGTGCTCGACGACAACAAGAAGCCTACAGGCGAACTTGAGAAGGTCCCCTACGAGAAGCTGACCAACAACGACTACTTCATCCTCGACAGCGCTCTGCCCAAGGTTTACGGCGGTTTCGGCACTCAGGTTTCGGCCTACGGCTTCGACCTCTCGCTCGACTTCGGCTACTCCCTCGGCGGCAAGGTCTACGACGGACAGTATTCTCTCTTCATGGGCAACCCCTCGTCGACATCCAAGGGCTACAACTGGCACGCCGACATACTCAAGGCATGGACTCCCGAGAAGCCCTCGAAGACCATTCCGCGCCTGCAGTATGACGACCAGTACGCCACCTCTACCTCCGACCGCTTCCTTGAGAGCGCCGACTACCTGAGCCTCAACACCATCAACTTCGGCTACACGCTGCCCCAGAGCATCACCGCCAAGATGTTCCTCACCAAGCTCCGTGTCTACTTCCAGGCCGAGAACGTATGGATCTGGGCTAAGCGTCAGGGCATCGACCCCCGCCAGTCGCTCAGCGGTTCAATCAACAACACTTACTACGCTCCTATCCGCACCCTCACCGGTGGCCTGACAGTGACGTTCTAAACATTACAAACGAAATCACACAATGAACAATATATTCAAGTCATTACTGGCAGCAGCCGTTGTAGCTCCGGCTCTCACCGGCTGCGTAGAGGAGACATTCCCCACCAGCGGAGCCACACAGGATCAGCTGGCCGCCTCCTCCAAGGCCACCGAGGCCCTCCTCTGGGCTATGCCGGCCTACTACAATACTTTCGACATCATGGCCAGCAGCCAGGCCTACGACTGGGGCTACGGCGCGCTCATGCATGTGCGCGACGTCATGACCTCCGACATGTCGATCGAGGCTTCGGGCTACGACTGGTTTACATCATGGGAGTTCAACCGCTATATCGGCCCCAACTACATGCGCACACAGTGGGTGTGGAACTTCTACAACAAGCAGGTGCTCACCTGCAACAACCTCATGGCGTCGGTCGACCTTGAGACTGCCGACGAGGCACAGAAGACCTTCTACGGAGCCGGTCTCGCATTCCGCGCCTCGACCTACCTCGACATGGCTCGCCTCTATGAGTTCCTTCCCAACGACGGCACATCGTCGGTCAACCTCAACGGCAACGACGTAAGCGGTCTGACCGTGCCTATCGTCACCGACAAGACCACCGAGGCCGAGTCGCGCAACAATCCCCGCGTGCCGCGCCAGCAGATGTTCGAGTTCATCATGGGCGACCTCGACCTGGCCGAGCAGCTCATCGCTTCCGGCGTCGAGACATCCGATTCATGGCACAATATCCCCGACATCGCCGTAGTCTACGGCCTCAAGGCCCGCACCTATATGTGGGTTGAGGACTATCCTAAGGCTGCCGAATACGCCCGCAAGGCTATCGCTACCGGCAAGTACGCTCCTCTGACCCGCGACGAATGGCTCTCGACAACCGACGGCTTCAACAACTCGCAGCTCGGCAAATCTTGGATGTGGTGCTCGAAGGCGATGAAGGAGGATGCATGCGTGCAGTCGGGTATCCTCAACTGGACCGCCTGGGCTTCCAACGAGGCACAGTACGGCTATGCAGCCGCAGGCCCCTTCAGCAAGATCAGCGTGGCACTCTACAACCAGATGAGCGACCGCGACTTCCGCAAGCTCTCCTACAAGGCTCCCGAGGACTCGCCTCTCGCAGGTCAGGAGCCGGTGCTTGATGCTGAATTCGCAGCTTCGCTTCCCGCCTATTCATCGTTCAAGTTCCGTCCCGGTGCAGGCAATATCGAGGACTACAACGTAGGTTCCGCTACCTGTATGCCGCTGATGCGCATCGAGGAGATGTATCTCATCGAGGCCGAGGCTGTGGCTCATACCGCTCCCGCACAGGGCAAGCAGCTTATCGAGGACTTCATGAAGACCTACCGCTATAACGTCTACTCCTGCCGTGCGACCGATCAGGAAGGTATTATTGACGAGATCTTCACCCAGAAGTGCATAGAGCTCTGGGGCGAGGGACAGACTTTCTTCGACTATAAGCGTCTCAACAAGCCCGTGATCCGCGGATACCAGGGCACAAACTTCCAGCAGTCGGCACAGTTCAACACTACTACCCGTCCGGCATGGATGAACTTCTGTATCGTAGAGACCGAGGGCAACAACAATGAGGCTGTGAAGGACTGGAACAACCCCGACCCCTCCGACTGCTACACCTCGCTCAAATTCTAATCAAGCACCATAATACATTAAGAATATGAAATTCAACAAAATAATCGCTCTGCCGGCCCTGGCCCTCACTATGTGGGGACTCGGTGCCTGCACCGACGAGGTGAAGTATGATCCCGCCG
>CALHWU010000187.1 GCA_938039795.1 uncultured Muribaculaceae bacterium | reverse complement strand
AAAGGTCGTGCCCCACGCCGCCGCGGCGCTTCATCAGCTGCACCTGCTCCTCGTCGATCTTGATCACTCCGCCGTAGCTGTCGGGGTTGCCGTCGAGCCCGATCACGAAGCAGTTGCTGAGCGACGCCACCTGATAGTCGTTGCCAATCCCTGTCATGGGGCTTCCCTGGGGCACGATATACCGGAAATGGTCGAGGAGGTCGAAGATCTGTCCGTCAGTGAGAGGCTGCGGATACTTGCTCTCGATGCGGCTTATCTCCGAGGCCAGGCGCCGGTGCATGTCGGCCGGAGTCTGTTCGTAGATGTTGCCGTAGGAGTCTTTCAGCGCGTATTTGCTGACCCACACGCGGGCGGCAAGTTCGTCGCCGCCGAAGTATTTCAGGGTGGCCTCGTAGGCCTCGTCGTAGGTATAAGTCTTCTTTTCCACTGCTTGGAGATGTTCTGATTTATGGTCTGCAAAGTTACGAAATAATTGAGTAACTTTGCAGACAAAAATAAGCTTTACCGATACTTATGCCTACCGACACGTTTTTCACCGGACGGCGCACCATCCGCCGCTACTCCGACAGGCCGCTTGCCGACGGGACTTTGCGCGATATAGTCAGCGAAGCATCCCATGCCCCCACTACAGGCAACATGCAGCTGTATTCGGCGGTCGTCACCCGCTCGCCTGAAATGAAGCGGCTGCTCGCTCCGATGCACTTCAGTCAGCCGCAGCTTGCCGGCTGCCAGGCGGCCCTGACGGTATGCGCCGACCTGCGCAGGTTTACCCGCTGGTGTGAGATCTCCGGGGCCGATGCCGGCTTCGACAATCTGCAGATGTTTTTCGCCGCAGTGCTCGACGCCGCTCTCTTCGCACAGCAGCTCTGCACGGCTGCCGAAAGCCGCGGTCTCGGCACGTGCTACCTCGGCACCACCACCTACAACGCTCCGGAAATCGCCGAGCTGCTTCGCCTGCCGCGGCTTGTGGTGCCGGTCACCACCGTCACTCTCGGATATCCCGACGAGCACCCCGATGACCCGGGCCGTCTGCCCGTCGAGGCGATCCTTCACAATGAAGTCTATGAAGACTTCTCCGACTCGCGCCTGCGCCAGCTCTATGCCGGGAAGGAGGCACGCGACGACTCACGCCGTTTCGTCGAGGAGAATTCGCTTGAGACTCTGGCCCAGGTGTTCACCCGCGTGCGTTATCCGCGTGAATCCAACGAGCGCTTCTCGCAGACATTCCTTGACTATATACGCCAGGCCGGCATAAACATATGATCATCCTATGACACGTCAGGATTTTGAGATAATGGCTCCCGTCGGCTCCTACGAGTCGCTTCAGGCTGCCATAAGGGCAGGAGCCGACGCGGTGTATTTCGGAGTGGAGGGGCTCAACATGCGCTCGCGTTCGAGCGCCAACTTCACTCTCGACGATCTGCGCCATATAGCCTCGCTATGCTCCCGCGCGGGAGTGAAGACATATCTCACCGTCAACACCATCATCTACGACGACGACATAGCGCTGCTCCACGACATCATCGACGCTGCCGCCCAGGCCGGGATCTCGGCCATCATAGCCGCCGATCCGGCTGCGATATTCTATGCCCGCAGCCGGGGAGTGGAGGTGCATATCTCCACGCAGGCCAATATCTCCAACGTGGAGGCGGTGGAGATGTACGCGCAGTGGGCCGACGTGGTGGTGCTCGCCCGCGAGCTGTCGCTCGACCGTGTCGGAGCTATCCACGGCGAGATATGCCGCCGTCCGATCGTCGGGCCCGGCGGCAAGCCGGTGCGCATCGAGATGTTCTGCCACGGCGCTCTCTGCATGGCCGTCAGCGGCAAGTGCTATCTGAGTCTCCACGAGATGAACTCGTCGGCCAACCGCGGGGCCTGCACACAGATATGCCGCCGGTCATACACCGTCACCGACCGCGAGACGGGCGATCAGCTCGATATCGAAAACCAGTATATCATGTCGCCCAAGGATCTTTGCACGATCGGTTTCATCGACCGTCTGGCTGATGCCGGAGTGAGGGTGCTCAAGATCGAGGGCCGTGCCCGCGGGCCCGAATATGTGGCCACTGTGGTAGGCGCCTACGACCGCGCTCTGCGCGCTCTCTGCGACGGCACCTATGGCGCCGCGCTCGTAGAGGAGCTGACGGCTGAGCTCCGCAAGGTGTTCAACCGAGGATTCTGGAACGGCTATTATCTCGGACAGCGGCTCGGCGAATGGTCGGGCAAATACGGCTCGTCGGCCACCCGCGTGAAGCGCTATGCCGCCAAAGCTGTAAAATGGTTCCCGCGTCTGGGGGTAGGGGAGTTCGTCATGGAGGCCGGCGAGCTCCATGTGGGCGACGAGATCGTCGTCACCGGCCCTACCACCGGCGCGCTCATCACCACTGTCAGCGAGATCCGTGTCGATCTCAGGCCGGTGGAGAAAACGGTGAAGGGAGAGGCATTCTCCATGCCCCTCCCCTCGCGCATCAGGCCGGCCGACCGCCTGTATGTATGGGAGCCCACAGCTCTCGCGGCAGGCTCCCGGTAGATGTCAGCGTATCTGCTGTTCAGTAGAGATGTCCTTTGACAGGCGGCGCTGATGCGTTGCCCGAAGTGGCGCGTGCCATTATCTCCAGGAGCGCCGACTCGCTCGCCTCGGCCGAGCGCACGTAGGCAGCCGCCATATCCGGATCGCTTCCGGAGTAGAGGTCGGCCAGCATCCGTCGGCCGGCCGCGTGGGTGATCAGCCTCGCGGAGAGCGAGCGTTCGGCATCGGACATTTCATCGGGAGTATCGATGGTCATTATCTCCCCGTCGTCGGCGATGATGCGCGTGTAGGGCGCCGTAAGCGCTATTATGCGCGCTGTCGCCGCCCGAAGGCCTGTGGCCAGTGCTTCGCGGCTGTCGGTCGTGATAAGACCCGGTGTCATGCGCCCGAGTCGGCGCCGCAGGGCGTTGTCGGCCAGTATTTCAGCTATGGCTGCGTCGATTGATATTCCTGTCATTTTCTTGATCGTTTCTGGACTGATGTTGATGAAATTATGAGTATCGGCCTGCTGCGCCTCATGCGTTTTTCATGATCCGGCGGCGTCGCTGGCGTATCCGCTGGAAGAGCCTCAGGGCGGTCGACGGCTCGATGAAGAATCCTGATGCTCCTCCGGCGAGCACGTGTGTCAGCGCCTCTCCGCGCCCTATGCCCCTGCTCTCCTGCAGCGCGGTCACCTTGCGGCGCAGCTCCTCCCGGCGGCTGAGGGTCGACGGGTGCACTTTGCCCGGGTCGGCGCCGGTGTCGGCTCTGTGGAGCTGGCGCATGGCCTGCTCGTGGCTGAGATAATATGACGGTGCGGGCTGTCGCGAGGCCATGCCGGCTATTTCGGCTGCGGTCAGGCTTGCGCGGCCGCTCGATGCCATCACCCTGCGGCACGCGGCTATGAAGTCGCGGTCGCGGGGCGAGAGGGCGGCGATGTGTGTGTTGCGTGTGGTGGTCAT
This sequence comes from uncultured Muribaculaceae bacterium, assembly GCA_938039795.1. GTDB lineage: Bacteria > Bacteroidota > Bacteroidia > Bacteroidales > Muribaculaceae > Paramuribaculum. The sequence goes on along the minus strand of CALHWU010000187.1, from coordinate 2,189 downwards.
AGTCTTTAGGGGGTGGTGGCTGTGATAAAGTGTTAAAGGTAGAGTGTCTGTCGGGTGTTGCAAAGTTAAGGTTGTGCCCGGGCAAGAATGAGTATCTATTTGGTTAAAATATGTAAATCATATGCCGGCGATCAGTTTGTTGCGCATGTCGATGAATGTTCTGAACGCCTCTATGAGATCTATCAGCGCGGTGGTGGCGTTGCGGGTGCGGGCGTCGTAGAGCGCGGCCGAAGTGTTGCCGGTGGTGTCACGGCCCTGCAGCGAGCTGTTGACGCCCGATATCTGTTCGAGCATTGAGGTCTGTATTGCAGCATGCGGTCGGCTCCGCAGTCGCCCGACGATGTGAGCTGACGGGGTTCCGAGGAGCGTTCCGATGGCTTGAAGGGGAGGAGGGCGCCGGGCCGGCTCCACAGATTGGCCAGATCGGCCCACGTCAGATCTGGGGGCAGACGGTCGGTGGGGAACAGGAGCACTCCCTTTGCCGATACGCTCATTATCTTCTCCATCAGGGTGATCATGCGGTTGATGATGCGCTGCTGGTCTACGACGTCCTCCACGAAAGAGTGTATCTCTCCGTCGGTGAGCGGATACATCTTTATGGCGAACGGATGCCGCCCGTGGGGCCAGGGGGAGTCGTATTCCCTCATCACGGTGCCGTCGGGAGCGATCCACCGGCAGTGCCATCGCAGTGTGTCGGCGCGTCTCCAGCTGAGCGGCGCCCGGCTGGCGCCCCGACTCTCTCCGGCGGCTTTGCGCCGCCGGTTGATGCGTCTGAGCTTGACCTCTTCATCAGGGCCTACGGCGAATCCCTCGCCCGAAGCCGGATCATAACAGCGGATTATGCGCCGGCTCTCGAGCGTCCACAGTTCTATCGCGCGGCACCTGCCGGGAGTGTCAGGCCGGGTCATCTCGGCTATGGCCTCTCCGGCATCGCCATCGCCGTAGGTTCTCCTGTCATGCCCGAGATATATCCGCTCGATCATCCTGCGCCTGGCCTCGTCGGCCCCTCCGAGTCTCACGGTCAGCTCTCGCAGGCTCATCTCGTGGATCATGCCGGCTATCTCTATGTCGGATCCGCGCGGATCGAGATGGGGGTTGACGAAAAAGCGCTCCGGACTGACGTTGTCCACCCATACTCCGTCGCCCTCGATGCGCCGCTCGGCCGTCACCCGCTGCACGGCGCATCCCGATATCAGGAATTCCTCAAGCATGCGGGCGTCCATTTCCGGCAGACTGTTGCGCCGGGCCGTCGCGCTGTCGGTGCCGCAGTCGGCGGGGCTGAAGTCGCGCCGGTAAAGTCCCACCACGCTCTTCACGAGCTGGCGTATCAGATTGTTGGTCATAGGTCGTTCGCCCCCTTCGGAGGCGGCCTCTCCTTCGGTGACGGTGATTCCCGACGGGAGTCTGACGGGATCCGACCACTGATCGCCGTAGGTATATCTTTTCAGGCGTCTGCGCCGCCGGCGCAGGTTCTCCCCGGCCATCCAGGCCGAGGCCGCGAGCCTGAGGGCATTGTCGTCGTTGTGCATAGTTCGGATTGTTGTGTTTTAGCATTCGCAGCCGGCGAGTGAGTGGAGCATCGCGGGCGTGAGGAGATATTCACCTTCCGGGGGCAGCGCTACCGCTGTGATACGTTCGGCGGTGGGTGTCGCGCCATCGAAACCGCCGTAAAGGGTCAGATGCCCGTCGCCGTGGTCCACGGCTATCGGGCGGCATCGGCCTGCGCGGCCGTATTCGCTCGTCTGGTCGGCCGCCTCCTCGCTGTCGGGAGGCACTATCTTTGCATCCGCAAGCCACCCGCGCAGCCTGACGCTTACGGCTCTCACCGCACTTGGCGGCAGATAAAGTTCGCAGCGAGTGCGGTCGCCGGGCGATGCTTCGACAGTGGCCGTGGCGGTGCAGTCGGTCAGCGGCAGCCCGGAGGGATCGTCGGCAGTCATCATCTTCTCGTAGCGCATGCGCAGAGTGGCCTTGAGCCACAGGTCGGCCACCGGGGCGTCCTCTCTGATTATAACCGTGCCGGATTCGGCCGGAGGCTCCATGCAGCGCGTCAGGCGCACGCGCTGGGTTTGAACGTTTGGTGCTACACGGGCTACAAATACGAGCAGCTTCTGGCAGGAGATGCGTCGCGTCAAGCCCTCCTATCTGAGCTGGACGTTCTGGTAGACGGCCCCTTTCTCCTAGCCGAG
>CALHWU010000186.1 GCA_938039795.1 uncultured Muribaculaceae bacterium | reverse complement strand
GGCAGTCCGCTGACTTCAGACAGACCGAGAGCTATCTCCTCAGCCTGATTATAGCCTCTAATTAGCTTTTTCATGCGTGCAAGAGGCACCGGTACAATGACGTCGATCCCATCGAAGAATCCCCTTGATGCTATTTCGTAGGCGAACATACGGCCAAGCGTCCGAGCAAGTTTCGGACGTCCGTTGTATTTCGCCCTCTGCACAAGCATGGCAAAAGGGGAGTCGCGGTAGTAATAAAACCATGATGCGGCTTTCGCCACTGGCAGTCCAGGAGAGGCGAGGCGCTTGTGTATTTCGGTGAAAGCATCGTCGGCTATGCCGGTGCGCGGCATATCGGTCAGACATTCCAGACAAAGAGTATCCTCCCCGTGGGTGAGCGACTGCCCGCAGACTTCGCAAACTTTCGGAAATATCACGGCCGCAAGATCGGAAAGCCATGATTTGATCGACGCGATCACAGCTCCTCGTCCCATAATCTGCGGCTTTTCACAAGAGCTATTGCTTTTGCGCTCTCATAGCCTCGGGCGATGGCAAGACGTATCAGCTTCGACAGGCTGTCATAGTCGTCAGGAGAGGCATTTATGCTCCGGGCCTTGGCTTTCAGAAGTGTCAGCAGCGAAGCTTCATAATCTGTTTCGGTTATCTCCTCGTCCATCGCGCTGTCGGCCGTCGGGCGGTCGATGCGCTTGGCCGCGAGTGCAGCTCGTATCTTCAGCCGCCCCCAGTGATTGAAAAAGAACTTGTCGCGGACGAAGGCGTGCGCGAAACGCTCATCGTCGATATATCGGTCGCGACGCAGAGAGGCTATGATTTTTTCGCCGTCAGGAGATCCGATTCCCCATGAATAGAGTTTCTTTTCGATTTCAGCCGTGCAGTGTTCGGAGCGGCTGCAGAGATAGCGCAGCCGCTCAAGAGCCTGACGAGGAGTGATCTGACGCCTCATCATGATGGTGAGGTCGCTATCGCGAATCTTAACTTTCCTGAGGAATCGCGCCTGATGTCGATGTCGCTCCATCCCTGCGTAGCCAGCATTGAGCGCAGGGTGTCGGCATGCAGAGGATTTATCTCCAGATAGAGCGACCGTCCAGGCTCCAATGCCGTTAGTGCGTAGCGGCCGATGGCGCTGTAGAAAACCAGAGGATCATTGTCGGGAACGAACAAGGCCTGATGAGGCTCGTAGAGAAGCACGTTGGCATCAACCGAAGGCTTTTCACTCTCGGCTATATAAGGCGGATTGCTTACTATCACATCGTAAAGCGGAGCGGCGGGTGCTGGCATATTAAGCACATCAGCTTCCTTCACCGTCACGTCGACTTTAAGCTGCGATGCGTTTTCCCGGGCTATCTTCGCGGCTTCGGCCGAGAGTTCGACCGCTGTGACGCGAGAAAACGGAAGATTTCTCGCCAGAGCGCAGGCAATGCATCCCGAGCCGGCACAGAGATCAGCCACGCGTAGATCTCTCTGATTACCGAGGGAGCTTACTATCAGGTCGACGAGTTCGGCTGTCTCAGGCCGCGGAATCAGCACATCGGGAGTCACCGTGAAGTCGAGTCCGTAGAATTCGGCCCGTCCGAATATGTATTGTATAGGCTCGTCAAGCAGCAGCCGTTCCACCGTCTCATTGAGTTTCCCCTGAATGAAATCACTCAGTGGCTCGTCGGCCTTCACTGCGAGATCCACAGGCGTCCACCCTTTGAGTCTGAACAACGCCTCTCTGACAAGCGCCCGGGCCTCACCGTCGGAATAGTGAGGCTCCAGGCGCTTGCGTGCGTCAGCGATGCTATGGCCGAGCGTCATGCGGGGATCACTTGTATTCGTCCCACGACTTGATCTCGATCTGGTCGAGCGTCATCGAAGTAAAGGCGTCGATGAAGGCCGATGCCAGACGTGCATTCGTCAGCAGCGGTATATTGAGGTCGATCGCCGCACGGCGTATAGTGTGACCGTTGCCAAGCTCTGTGGGAGTGAGGTTCTTGGGTATGTTGACCACCAGGTCGATCTCGTGGCTGTGGAGCAGATCGAGAGCCTGCGGCTGCATGTCGGCCTGGCTGGGCCAGTAGACCTTGACTGCCGGTATGCCGTTGTCGTTGAGGAAGGCGTGGGTGCCTCCGGTGGCGTAGATCTTGTAACCCTTGTTGTGGAGCTTGTGGGCAGCGTCGAGCATAGCCGCTTTCTGCTTCGGGCCTCCGGTGGAGAGAAGTATCCCTTTCGACGGGATGCGGTTGCCCACCGAGAGCATGGCTTTGAGAAGCGCGTCGGAGGAGTCGTCGCCCAGACATCCCACCTCGCCGGTCGACGACATGTCGACGCCGAGCACCGGATCAGCGCCCTGCAGACGCGAGAAGCTGAACTGCGAGGCCTTTATGCCTACATAGTCGAGATCAAACGCGCTCTTCGACGGTTTCTCGACAGGAATGCCGAGCATCACCTTGGTGGCTATGTCGATGAAGTTGAGCTTCAGCACCTTCGAAACGAACGGGAAGCTTCGCGATGCGCGCAGGTTGCATTCGATCACCTTGATGTCGTTGTTCTTGGCAAGGAACTGGATGTTGAACGGGCCTGAGATGTCGAGAGCCTTTGCGATGGCTGACGATACCTTCTTGAGGCGCCGGATTGTCTCCACGTAGAGTTTCTGGGGCGGGAACTGTATTGTGGCGTCGCCCGAATGCACTCCGGCATATTCTATATGCTCAGAGATAGCGTAGATCTTTATCTCGCCGTTCTGTGCCACGGCATCCATCTCGATCTCCTTGGCGTTCTGTATAAATTCGCTGACCACCACGGGGTGTTTTTTCGAAACGTTGGCAGCCAGCCGGAGGAAGCGTTCAAGCTCGTCGGAGTTTGAGCAGACGTTCATGGCGGCTCCCGAAAGCACGTAGCTCGGACGCACGAGCACCGGATAGCCCACCTCGTCGATAAACTGGTAGATGTCCTCGAAGCTCGTCAGCTCGCGCCAGCGCGGCTGGTCGACTCCGATGCGGTCGAGCATGGCCGAGAATTTGTTGCGGTCCTCCGCGTTGTCGATGCTCTTGGCTGAGGTGCCGAGTATGTTGACATGCTGGTCGTCGAGACGCGTGGCCAGATTGTTGGGGATCTGACCACCCACCGACAATATCACGCCGTGGGGCTGCTCAAGGTCGAGTATGTCCATGACTCGCTCGAATGTAAGCTCATCGAAATAGAGGCGGTCGCAGAGGTCGTAGTCGGTCGATACGGTCTCGGGGTTGTAGTTGATCATCACCGATCGCCAGCCCTCTTTTTTGACCGTAAGGAGAGCATTGACCGAGCACCAGTCGAACTCTACAGAGCTTCCTATACGGTAAGCGCCTGATCCGAGCACTACGATCGACCGGTGGTCATGGAGATAATTGACGTCGTTTTCAGTACCGTTGTAGGTCAGATACAGGTAATTGGTGCTGGCCGGATACTCTGCGGCGAGAGTGTCGATCTGCTTCACGACGGGGGTTATGCCAAGCGACTTGCGCAGCTCGCGCACTTTCAGTATCGTGTTCTCCGGATCGGTCATGCTGTCCTTGAGCACGCAGCGTGCTATCTGGAAGTCGGAGAAGCCCTGCTGCTTGGCCTGGCGCAGGAGCTCTTCGGGAAGATTCTCAAGGGTATCGCACAGACTCAGTTCGTCGGAAGTATTTACAATATTCGCCAGCCGGTAGAGGAACCAGCGGTCGATCTTGGTCAGTTCATGTATGCGCTCTACGCTGTAGCCCTTCATCATGGCCTGGGCTATGACGAAGATGCGTTTGTCGGTAGGTTCGGACAGGGCATGGTCGATGTCGTCGACTGCGAGCTCGCGGTTGCCTGTAAATCCGTGCATTCCCTGACCGATCATGCGGAGTCCCTTCTGGATCGCTTCCTCGAAGGTGCGGCCTATGGCCATAACTTCGCCGACCGATTTCATCGACGAGCCGATCTCGCGGCGCACGCCGTGGAACTTGCCGAGATCCCAGCGCGGAATTTTGCAGACGATATAGTCGAGGGCCGGCTCGAAGAAAGCCGATGTCTCCTTGGTCACGGAATTCTTGAGATCGAAGAGCCCGTAGCCGAGTCCGAGCTTGGCGGCCACGAATGCCAAAGGATAGCCGGTGGCCTTCGATGCCAGTGCCGACGAGCGGCTCAGTCGGGCGTTGACCTCGATCACGCGGTATTCCATCGAGGCGGGATCGAAGGCATACTGTACGTTACACTCGCCTACGATGCCGATATGACGTATGATTTTTATCGCGAGTTTACGCAGGTAGTGGTAGTCTTCGTTGGTAAGGGTCTGCGAGGGAGCTACGACGATCGATTCGCCGGTGTGGATGCCGAGCGGGTCGAAATTCTCCATGTTGCAGACCGTTATGCAGTTGTCGAAACGGTCGCGCACCACTTCGTATTCCACCTCTTTCCAGCCTTTGAGCGATTTCTCTACGAGCACCTGAGGTGAGAAAGAAAGGGCTTTTTCGGTCAGGCTGACGAGCTGCTGCTCGTTGTCGCAGAATCCCGATCCGAGACCGCCGAGCGCATAGGCGGCACGGACGATAACGGGATAACCGAGCCGGGCCGCTGCCGTGCGGGCGTCGTCAACTGTATTGACGGCCTCGCTCTTAATGGTCTTGACGCCGATCTCATCGAGTTTATGTACGAAGAGCTCGCGGTCCTCGGTGTCCATGATGGCCTGCACCGGGGTGCCGAGCACTTCCACTCCATAGCGTTCGAGCACGCCGCTCTCGTAGAGGGCCACGCCGCAGTTGAGGGCGGTCTGGCCGCCGAAAGCGAGAAGTATGCCGTCGGGACGCTCTTTTTCGATGACCTTCTCGACGAAGTAGGGGGTCACCGGGAGAAAATAGATTTTGTCGGCGAATCCCTCGGAGGTCTGCACCGTGGCGATATTGGGGTTGATGAGCACGGTGGTGATACCCTCCTCCTTCATGGCCTTGAGGGCCTGTGAGCCGGAGTAGTCAAATTCGCCGGCCTCTCCGATCTTGAGAGCGCCCGAGCCCAGCAGAAGGGCTTTCTTTATCTTCTGGTTCTTATGGTCTGTCATGATGATGGCTGAGTGTTAGAGGAGACTGATAAATTCGTCGAAGAGAAATTCGGTGTCCTTCGGACCGCTGCTCGCCTCGGGATGGAACTGGGCGGAGAAGAACGGCTTTGTCTTGTGTCGTATGCCCTCGTTGGTGCCGTCGTTCATGTTGATGAAGAGGGTTTCCCATTCTTCGGGAAGAGTGTCGGAGTCGACGGCGAAACCGTGGTTTTGAGATGTGACGAAACATTTGTCGGTACCTACTCTTCTTACCGGCTGGTTGTGGGAGCGATGACCGTATTTGAGTTTGTAGATCTTGGCTCCGGCGGCTTTCGACAGGAGCTGGTTGCCCATGCAGATGCCGCAGATCGGCTTGCCTGTGGCCATGGCTTTGCGGATGTTTTCCACCGTTGTCTCCGCCATGTCGGGATTGCCGGGGCCGTTGGATATGAAGAGGCCGTCGTAGTCGATCTGATTGAAGTCGTAGTCCCATGGCACGAGCACCACTTTCACGCCGCGGCGGGTGAGGCAGCGGATGATGTTGTGCTTGACTCCGCAGTCGACGAGCACCACGGTCTTGTCACCGTCGCCATGTATCTCCACCTCTTTGGTGCTGACTTTAGCGACAAGATTTTCTTTATTGGGATCGTAGAAATCTACATCTCCGCAGCCTTCGACAATTATCTTGCCGAGCATGGCGCCCTTTTCGCGGAGATGGCGGGTGAGCGCGCGTGTGTCGATTCCGTATATTCCGGGAATGTGCTGCTCCTTGAGCCAGTCGCCGAGCGACCTCACGGCCTGCCAGTGGGAGTGGTCATAGCTGTAGTCCTGAGCCACTATGGCACGGGCATGGATATGGTCGCTTTCAAGAAATTCGCTGACCTGTTCCTTCTCCCTTTCGGGGGGAACACCATAGTTGCCGAGGATGGGGTAGGTGGTGACGAGAATCTGTCCCTCATAGGACGGGTCGGTGAGGCTTTCCGGATAGCCGGTCATGGCGGTATTGAACACCACCTCTCCAGAAGTCGAGGCCTCGTAGCCGAATGATTTGCCTTCAAAGCGGGTGCCGTCTTCGAGTATCAGGACGGCTTTTTTTGTTTGTCGCATGCGATAGAATTTTGATGATGTTTCGTCGGTTGTCATGACTTCTATCGTGAAAACCATGCAAATTTAGCAAATAAGCTTCAATTGGCAAAATTCACATTGAATATTCATGCAAATTCCCAGCGGAAGAGGGCACGCGATGAGCAGAGCTTGAAATGAAGCATGGCTATGCCGAGGTCGACTCGTGTATATCCTGCCAGCGAGAACAGCGCGCGGGCTCTTACTGCCGGCAGTCCGCCCGGCGTCTCAGGGGCTATGTAGGTGAATCTGAACCGCTGCTGGTTGACGGCGGTCGGAGCGAGCAAGGCTGCCTTGACTCCTGCGTCGAACCATTCGGGAGTGACGGCGCTGATGTTGCTTACCTGCCCGGGCGACTTTATGCGGTGCGGGTGTCCGTGATCTATGCCGCGTCCGATGGCTATGCACGCAAGTATGCGTTGGCCTTTCTCCGGCTTGGGGAAGAGCGGCGAGGAGCGGCGGTAGCTCAGTCCGGCCCAGCAGGTGTCAAGACCGAGAGTACGGGCGTACAGCACCAGCAGCTCGCCCCTACAGCCGCCCTTGATGTCGGCACCGTGGCCCTTGGGAGCCGTTATTACTATATAATTGGTCACTCCGCTGAATGATCCGTAGGCAAGGAGGCCGCTGAAAGCCTCTGGCTCGTTCTCTACGAGCGTGAACTCTATGTCTTCAAGCCTGTTGAGAAGCTTGATCGCTCTTATGATCTTTTCGCGTGCGGATGCCGACAGAGGCTCAGGATGGTAGCGCCTTACGGAGTGGCGTTGTCGTATCGCTTCAATAAGTGTCATGGCGGGGTGTGGAGATTCAGTCGGAGGATGACGTGGTCTGATGTAAGACGAATGTCATTTCTACGGGATAATGGTCGGAGTAAGGCCAGTCGAGGCGTCGGGTGCGCAGGGGAGTGACAATCTCCGGGCTGTAAAGAATATGGTCGATACGGAAGTAAAGACGGCTCGCATGATATGTGATCGCAGGGCCTATGGCCGATTCACGCCAGGCATCGAGCATGCCGGTATCTGTAAGAGTGCGTATCGCGTAGCATCCGGGCACGTCGTTGAAGTCGCCGCATACGATGCACTTGCCTCCGGTTTCTGCTATCATTTCCCGCAGTTTCGCAGCCTGCACCGCACGGGCACGGAAAGCGGCTGTCAGTTTCGAGATGAGATCAGTACGGATATCACGCAGTTCGCTTCTGATTCCTTTTCCCTGTGTGTCGCCACGTGTGAGGTCGCGGTACAGGCGCTTGTCGTCCGACGTCAGTCCGATCGACTGAAGATGCACGTCGAAAAGGGTCAGTGTGTCACTGTCGACAAATATCCTGAATGCACGCACTCGGAAATCATCAGAGTTAGCTTCGGTAAGGGTGATCTCTTCAAACGGATATCGCGACAGTAGCGACTGTCCGCGTGCGCCGTACGACTGATAAGGATATATCTGTCCGATAGTGTCGAGCAAATGACGGTTGGCGTCGGTGCAGACAAGTGAACTGATTTCATGACATTCCTGCAGCGCCACAAAATCCGCTCCGCATCCGGCTATCTGCCGCAGAGTGGGATTCGGCTCGCCGCTGCCGGTACCGCCGGTGAAGTCCTCAAGCTGCAGCACGTTATATGTGATCAGCCTGAGTGGCTGTCCGCCGGCATCCGGAGCTGTAAAATTGAGGGGACAGAGGGTGAGCAAAGGATTCCAGCAGCATATAAGCGACAGTGCGCCAATGGCAGAAGCTTTGCGGCAAATAAACAGATTGATGAGGATAAGTACCAGCGAAACGACAGTCATGATCGGGAATATCATGGCCAGCACGGATGGCAGCGCCCATGTCAGCGGATTAATCATGCCGGCATACGCCGAAAGAATGGTGATAACGGCCGTCAGCAGGGTGAAAAGTGTCAGTATGATGCGGAGAAGTCTCATTTGCGGCTGATTTCGAAAAGTATGCGTCGCTCTTCAGCAGTGAGCGACGAGTATCCGGAGATGCGGATTTTGTCGAGCAGCCGATCGAGTTCGGCTTTGTCGTCAGAAGTATTAGCCGGCGATTTGACTGTCGTGCGGTTTCTTTTGTTTCCGTTTAGTGACATCCGGCGTCGTGCAATGACGAAAGCGGCTCCCGCACCGGCTCCCGCGAGGTGAGCCAGGTGGGCGCCCGGATTGCCGTTGCCGAGAGATATCACGTCAAGCGCCACGACAGTGACCGCTATCCATCTGATTTCTACCGGGCCGATGAGCATCAGGTTGAGTTTGAGACGCGGAGCCATCACGGCTGTGGCTGCAACGACAGCCAGCACGGCTCCGCTCGCTCCTATCATCGAATGGCCGGAATCCGATGATGCGACAAGGTTGAAAATGAGATAGACCGCGGCTCCGGCGATTCCTCCTGCAAGATATGTTTCCAATAGGCGCCTGCTGCTTGAAAATGATAGAAAAATAATGCCGAACCAATACAGCCAGAGCATGTTGAAGAGCAGATGCAACACATCATAGTGGGTGAACATGTACGTCAGAGGGGTCCATGGCCTGTGGAGTGCCGACGGCATATAGGCCGGGAGAGCAAGCCAGTCGACGAGGCTCCGGGCGCCGTCGGTCATTATCGCGCCGGCGATCCTGACCGCTATGAATACCGCGGCGCATATGATGACAATCCATGTCAGCGCCGACCAGCGTCTGATTCGGTAAGCTAATAAATCAGTAGCCGCCATAGATGGTGCCTTTCTTCTTCCAGATCCAGATCATGATGAATCCGAATATCATGCCTCCGAGGTGGGCGAAATGTGCCACTCCGTCGTTGGCTGAGCTCAGTCCGATCAGAAGCTCTATCACTCCGTAGCCGATCACCATCCATTTGGCTTTGACAGGCACCGGTATGAACATGATGAAAAGGGGCATGTTGGGAAAAAGCATTCCGAATGCGAGCAACACTCCGTAGATGGCTCCGGAGGCACCGATGGTCTGCAGCTGATTCAGGAAAGTGAGTTCCTGTCCTGAACTGACGGCTGCGCTGATCGCCTCGCGCATCTCAGGGAAATCCACTCCATAGAAGTTGGCCATGCTCTTCACGAATATGTCCTCCCAGGTCCACGACCATACGAGTTCCTGTATGAGAGCGGCACCGATGCCGCAGGATATATAATAGAACAGAAACCTCGGAGCTCCGAGCACTCTTTCCAGCGTGACACCGAACATGAACAGGGTGAACATGTTGAAAAGGATGTGGGCGAAGTCGCTTGTGGAGTGCATGAACATATATGTAAGCAGCTGTGCCGGATTGAAGTCAGGCGCTTTGAAGTAGTGCAGCGCGCCATATTGCATGACGTCAATACCGATCCGGCCCGGAAGCACCATCATCGCCAGCCAGATAATGAAATTGATTATAATGAGGTTTTTGGTTACCGGCGGGATATTGCTGAATATCGAGCCTCCAGAGCGTAGCATGTTGTTATAACAGGGTTATAGTTGGTTAGTAGAGCCACAAAATTACCAATTATCGTGCTTTTAACAAAATCGCGGGTGTTTTGTGTCGACTTAATGACGTCGAAATTGATTAAAAATAGCAAAATCGCAGTCAAAACAACATTTTTTTAGCAAAAGATAGTCATAATGTCGCTTTTTTAACCTATTTTTGCCGGAACAACTGAAAATGCTCACACATTAAATCTTTACGAATGAACAAGACTGAACTAATCAATGCAGTTGCCGAAAAGGCAAATCTGTCGAAAGCGCAGGCCAAGGCTGCTCTCGACGCTACCCTCGACACCATCTGCGAAGCGCTTCTAAAGGAAGACAAGGTGGCCCTCATCGGTTTCGGCACCTTCAGCGTAGCCGAGAAGCCCGCCCGCACAGGCATCAATCCCCGCACAAAGGAGAAAATCGAGATACCCGCACGTAAGGCTGTCAAATTCAAGGCAGGAGCTGATCTGAGCCTTGTGAAGTAAGGCCATGCCGGTGAAGCACCGGCTCGCGACGAATACCGCGGGGCGG
>CALHWU010000185.1 GCA_938039795.1 uncultured Muribaculaceae bacterium | reverse complement strand
ATTTAATTACAGATACTACTCGTTGCTTGCAGGTGGTTACACCTATCTAAATACATATACAAAAGGAATTGACACATAGGAATTATCAAAATTGAAAGTGTCTTTGGGATAACAATATATTTTGAAATCGTCATAATTTATTTCAATATTGAAGGCAGACAATCCGTTGAGACCGAAAACTCCATCCCAATATTCGGGTGGATACGGTATGTGTGCGCACCCGGCTTTGTCATATTGTATAGAACCGACTTTGACAGAATTGTCGTTGCTGTACTGTATGGAATTTTCGCCGGAAGTTCCCAAATTATCAGCAACTTCTCCGTCGTGAATAAAACCTTTGAGTGTTGGAGAGTTTGTGTTAAGAACTATTGAAGATGCACCGGTGTCAACGAGGAATCGTAGAGAATCAGACCCATTTACAAAGGCGGTAACGTATATACGGCTGTCTCCGGCTATGGCAAATGGTATTTCTCCAATAGGTGTATCTTCTATCATTCTTGCATTTGCGTTGAATGACATCAATACGAAAATGAATACTCCGAAGAAGTGTTTTATTTGTGATTTCATGGTGCTAATTTACGAATAATCTACGATATTAGTCATCTCTACTTGGGTGATTATTAAATTTACAATAGTTTCGAATCCCTCTCCGCCAACGGACACATACTAATTGACGGACAATCCGAGCCCCATACAATTGCGTCAGTATCATGGAAAATCAAAAAGGAGGGAAGATATTATAATGAATTTGATAATCACTAAATAACGCCTCAGATATCACCTCTTTCGTTTTCTGATACAAATATGTAAAAAGCAAAGGATTATAAGCAACCCCCCAATTTTATAATGCCATAGCCCAACAGGGGAGTTCGCCCCGTCCACACACGTCATCAGCACAATGCCCGTGCCCGTCACTATCAGGAAAACTGCAGATAAGACAAGGGTCAGCGGGCTTTTCTTGCCTATGCCTTTTGAAACGATAGACTTGTACCAATGTCTATGCCGTTTGATGTGACAGGCTACGGAAATAAGCCACACAAGGCTCGACAAAACATGAGCCACAGCCCAGTTGTGCCACACTTCATGGCTGGTACCATGTCCGGCGATGTGCAGACCTATGCCACTGACGGCTGATGCCACGAATGCCGATGGCAACATCCATTTTGTAGTGAGGGATGTTTTTCGATGTGCGATGGCTACATACTTAGTCGCTATTCTTTTCATAACTATCTCTTTTTGTCTGCAAAGTTATGTGGTTCAGACGAAAAATAAGATAGAGAGAACGAGGTGAGGCTTGGACTATTCAAGGTTTCTTTCCCGAAACAGGGTGGGACTGATGCCTGTTGCCTGTGTGAACAGACGGGAGAAGTAGGCGTAATCATCAATGCCGAGACGGCCGGAGATCTCCTTCACGGTAAGACTGGTATGGACGAGCAGCCGTTTGGCCTGCAGTACCACTTCATTCTTTATATACAGGGTGGCGTTCATACCGGTGACACCTTTCACCACTTCGTTCAGATAGACGGTTGAAATATTCAGGAGCGATGCGTAATAGGATGGTTGGCGGCTCGTCGCAAGATGTTCGGCAAGCAGGCGGCGGAACGACAAGACAATTTCAATATGCCTGCGACTGTGCTTTGTCTGTTGCAGGTTGATGCGCTCCACCGCTTCGGCAACAATGCCAATGAATGTTTCCGACAGCCGCCTTGCAGTTGCCTTTGCCAGCCTGTCCGGTATGCAATCCATTCTGTTTGCGAGGATAGAGGCTATCTGCACCAGTTCGTTTTGCCGCCGTTTGTCTATCACAAACGATGAAGCAAACAACGAGAAATCATCAAAGATACACTTCTCGGCACTTCCCAACAAACCGCTGTCGGCAAAAAGCATCCAGCCTTCGGCATTTCCCGGACTGATAAGACGGTGTGCTTGTCCCGGCTGTATCAGAAATACTTCGCCCGAAGAAACGTGTTGTTCTTTGAAATCAATGAAGCCACAGCCTGTCCCGTTTTCGACCAGCCCGAAGATGTAGTAATCGTTCTGGTGGATATATGTCACAGATGTATCCATCTCTTGCGAGAAACCAATCCGGCGGAGACGCATTCCGAAATCGAAGAATCGCGAAGCTTTATGTAGAGGAAGCTTGTTCATATTCCGTTTTTCTGCAAATTCAATGAAAAATCATGAGATTTCTACACCGCAGGATAAAGAAATATAGAATTTGTCTTGCCTTTACAAAATATGGAATCTTACACTTTTATAGCTGATACGCAAATAAATAATCATTGAGGTGGCCATATAATAGATGGCTGATATCCCCTCGGCATAGGGCGAAAACCGTCGTTTTAAGACATTTCCCATTCCCTTTTGTACCCCTTTTGGATCTTAAATACAAGCAGCCTTCGGGCTGCTTGTTGCATTACCTGACGCGAATAAGGGGGCTGCTTATCGGGCGTTTTTATTCTGTGCCGAGGATGATGTCGAAAACAGCCCAACAGATAAAGACAGATACAAATATCACTATGAAGGAGCGCAAAGGCTTCGACTTTATAATCTGGAACTTGTCGCAGATCCATTGCAACAGCGCCGATACTACTGCCATTGTCAGGTATACATACCAATGAGCTATCATGACGATTTCTGTTTTAAGTTTTACTTATAAGACGCGAATGTAAGCAGATAATTACATGTAAGCGAGAAA
The DNA here is from genome assembly GCA_938039795.1 of uncultured Muribaculaceae bacterium. Classification (GTDB taxonomy): domain Bacteria; phylum Bacteroidota; class Bacteroidia; order Bacteroidales; family Muribaculaceae; genus Paramuribaculum. The sequence goes on along the minus strand of CALHWU010000185.1, from coordinate 6,823 downwards.
AAAGTTTACTTAATCAGGCCCAATGGCTCCGGTTGATTTGTTTCACAGGTCAATTATCGTTTGCTGAGTTATTTCTCAGCCACTCGCTGCGGACTTTGTCGGGGAGGTGCGTCACTTTGAAGTCAGAGAATGACGCCTTGAAGCCGTTGCCGTCGGGACAGGCCGCGAACATCCCTATTTTAACGGGACGGTTTGCCTCGACCCATGCGTTGCGCATCATGTGGTATTCCTTATCATCAAAAGAATAGAAAATCTCCACGGCATCAAGGCGGCGCACAGCCTTGATCCAGATGTATTCCACCGGTCGGTCGAGGGCAATGACACTCCAGTCGGATGTGCGGTGTGTGACGACCGTACTCAGATTGTATTTACCATCCACAAACTCTATGCCGGTCTTTATATAGTTATCGTGGTCGAGGCGTATCATCATTCCGGCCTGGTCGAATCTGACCTTATATTCTCCGGAGATTTTCACCTTGGCCTCGAATTCGCCTCCATATTCAGCGTAATAGAACGGAGCGTCATCGACAGTGAAGCCGTAATGGGATATACGCCAGTAGTCGCTGTTGGGGGTCACATCCATCGTCAGGGTCGCGCCGTTGATCTGCCAGCAGGCAGGCTCATTATACCAGTTCATCTTTTCGAGGGTCTGGGCATGAGCGGAAAACCAGGAAAGCATCGGGAGTGCTACAATAAATAATATCTTTTTCATATTCAGTGTTGGATTGTATCTATGACCTTATTGCCTATAATCATTGGTTTTATTACATTTGCAAAGTTAACGGGTTAAACATTAGCAGGCAATGGTCAGAAATAACCATTTTACCAACAACAGGAAGATCCTCGACAAATTGCTTCGTCATGACAACAATGCCGACAGAAGTAACCATTTGCCGGATATTTTAGTTAACTTGTGTTTTTGGGCGCGGGTAGAGAATGTACTGATTGTTGTCAGCGATATGACCGCCTGTAAAAGCCAGATCATTGCCGGGGGATTTGCATGCAATCTTGATATTGGCGAATATCAGCGGGAAAACTCAATCTGGGAAAGCAAAATCCTTTCTCTGATGTCGGCGGAAGAGCAGGAGGAGAAGTATATTGCCGAACTACGCTTCTTTCATTATCTGAGGCATCTGCCCAAAAGCAAGAAATCGGCATACTATCTCATTTCAAAATTACGGCTACGTTTTGTCGACGGTAATATTCACGATGTGTTGCACCGGATGTACTATATATTTGATGAGAATGGGGACAGTGTGAGATACGCCATCTGTGTCTACGGCCCGTTGCCCGTTGATTTCAAGGGAAAGAGCTATGCCGTTAATTCGATAACGGGGATGAAAGAAGAGCTTGCTGCGTCGGGCGACGATTCTATCCTCAGTCGTCGGGAGCGTCAGATTCTTGCGATGGTAGACAAAGGAATGAAAAGCGGTGAAATCGCCGCTCAGTTGCACATCAGTATCCACACTGTCAGTCGCCACCGTCAGGAAATAATCGGCAAGCTCCAGGTAAAGAATACACACGAAGCCTGCCGTATAGCCAAGTCGATGGGTCTGCTTGAATGATAATCGGGAAGGGGGGAGAAGAGAGCATTCAGGTGATCGGGGTTACTCGGTCAGTTCGGGTTGGAGAACGGGCATTGCTCCTTTTTGTGTGCAGACGTAGGCTGATGTCCTGACAGCACGTGAATGGGCTTCCTGCACACTCTTGCCTTTGAGTATCGACGAAATAAACGCGGCGGTAAAACTGTCGCCGGCTCCTACTGTATCCGCTACTTCCACTTTCGGAGTGGGCTGGAATGACACATTGCCTGGCGTGAACACATAGCTGCCGTTGATGCCGCAGGTGAGGATGAGCATCCTGATATTGTACTTGCCGAGAAGAATCCAGCATTTATCCTGAAGGTCGATGCCGGGGTAGCCGAACATACGGCTTACGGTCAAAAGTTCTTCATCGTTTATTTTTAGGATATTGCAGCGCTTCATCGAGTTGCAGAGGATCTCCATGTTGTAAAATCCCTGGCGGAGATTTACATCGAAAACCACAAGGGAATCTTCGGTCTGAGGCATAGCGTCAAGAAACCGGCTGATAGTGTCGCGCGATACTACATTGCGCTGAGCAAGAGAGCCGAAGCACACCGCCTTGGTCTTTTCTGCCAGTCGTTCAAGAGAGGAGGTATAGGGAATGTTATCCCATGCGACGTTTTCTTTGATTTCGTACTGCGGGACACCGGCCTGATCGATTTCGACCTGTACTGTTCCTGTCGGGTACGGTACTTCGGCTATGAGCTGGTGAAGTCCTTTTGCGGTGAAATTCTCCACGATCTCTTTACCGAGGGCGTCATCGCCGACTGCGCTCACTACACAGCTCGGCAATCCGAACTGTGATACATGGTAGGCGAAGTTGGCCGGCGCACCGCCGATCTTCTTGCCCTCCGGGAGGACGTCCCATAAGGCTTCGCCCATTCCTACAACTATGTCATTCATGTCTATTCGGTAAATTTGGTGTAATAATGAAAGGTATAGATCCGATTGATGCTGCTTGTCTGTCGGGATGTACGGCGATCGGCACCTCCGGCCGCCAGTCGGGGACTGCAGCGTCAGGCTGAACGGTAGTCCACTGGGCGGATGTAGTGGCAGCCGACACACCGAAAATCGTCAGGGCGACGAAGCGGAGCAGTGATGATCTTATCATGGCCGAAAGAATTTCCACAAAGTTATGAAAAATAATCAATAAAGAACATTTCTCCCGGCTTAACGAGCCTTGCGGATGACGATGTATTCCGACGATGTCGGGCTGTCGAGGCGCGCAGTGCTGTCGTTGGTGAAATCCACCAGGCCGATGTGGGGGAGCACCTGCCGGAGCATATCTTCCGTCTTCATGTTGTCGCAGGCCATCTCGGTCATAATGCCGTCGCCGAGTGTGATGGAATCACCCTTGATTTCATACGGGCCCGATATCCTGTTGCAGTTTGTGGCTATATGATATGTGCTGTCATCGAAGGAGATATATTGCGGCTGGTCAGGCGTCTCCTCGGCCGGACGCACATAAGTCGAATCATTGATCACGATGTTTTCGAGAATCCATTTGCCCCGGATATCTACGGCTGGCGCCGGAGGCGTTCCGGCTGCGGCCACAGCATCGGTTTTCGAAGTATTGCCAGTGCAGCCTGCTACGACTGCCGCACATATCGCGGCTGTGATGATTGCGGTTTTCATATGAGTTTTAATTGTTCTGGCTGTTGGAGGTGATAATATATGCTACTTTGACGCTGTAGCGGCGGGTGATACGGCGCATGTTGTCCATTCCGGCTCCGCTGTAGACCGACACGTTGCTCATCGAAGGACTCTCATAATACATAGGCCCGTTCTCCACCACTTCCCATGGCATCATGAGCTGCATGCCCATATCATCGGCTATGAACTGGGCCTTCTCTTTGGCGGCATCGAGGGCTGCCTTGAGTCCCCGACGGTTGTAGTCGGGCATAGCGCTGTGGTCGAGACGCGTCAGGTTGAAGCTGCTGATACCTTGCGAGGGGAGCTGTGCCACCAGGGCGTCGAGCTGTGAGAAATCAGTGAGTACGGCCGACAGAGTCTTTGCCATCAGGAAGTCGCGCGACGTCGCCCGGTTGCGGTAGTTGCCCACCGCAGCTGTCGTAATCGCAGAATCGGCGATACCCGCTTTAGCCATCACGCCGCGCACCTCTTTTTCGATCTGCGAGAGTTTCACTTTGGTGCTGTCCTCACTGTGGTTTGTCGTTTTGAAGTATTCTTCGAGGCCTATCTCCACCGTGATACGGTCAGGTATGATGTTGATGGTGGCTGTGCCGGTCACTTCTATGGTGGCGGCATTCTGCGCCGCTGCCGCTCCGGCCCCCATAACGGCCGCCAGCAGCGCGATGATGATTCTGTTCATAGATGGTGATTTATTTACATGCTTAAAGTAACAACGTGGGCAACGGGCGAAATGTTTTACGGGATTTTATATTGTTTTTATGCCGGAGGGACTATAGTATAATGATTTTTATCTAAATTTGTCCAATGACGGGGTTTCCGGCGCTCGTTCAATCCTGAACTATCTGTTAACTAATATCAACACAAGATGAAACAGCTTCTTTTAACTGCTGCAGCGACCGTTCTGGCTATTGGCGCGACTGTGTCGTGCAGCCAGAAAAAGGCCGAGGCTCCCGAGAAATGGAACCTCGTCTGGGAAGAAACCTTCGACGGCGAAAGCCTCGATACAAATGTATGGGTGCGCATACCACGCGGCGGATCCGACTGGAACAATTACATGACTACCGAGGACACCGTTTACTCCATGCGCGACGGCAATCTGGTGCTTCACGGTATCAGGAACTACGAGGGATCCTCCGACACAGCCGCCTACCTTACCGGAGGTGTCTACACCAAGGGAAAGAAATCGTTCGGCAACGGCAGAATAGAAATTTGTGCTAAACTCGGCCACTGCCAGGGCTCATGGCCTGCAATATGGATGCTCCCCGATCCGGCATATCCCAACAGTCAGTGGCCGAAGGGAGGCGAAATCGACATCATGGAGCGTCTCAGCGCCGACACTTTCGCATATCAGACCGTTCACTCGCATTATACTCTTGATCTGAAGAAAGACAACGAGCCGCCCCACTACAGCACCGGCACGATCAAACCTGACGACTACAATGTGTATGCCGTGGAGATGTATAATGATTCGCTCTGCTTCTTCATCAATGACACCCACACATTCACATATCCCCGCATAAAGACTGATCTTGAAGGACAGTTCCCCTTCCCCGACGCGCCCTACTATCTGCTGATCGACATGCAGCTTGGCGGCAACTGGGTAGGCGCTGTCGACCCAAGCGGCCTTCCAATCGAGATGCTTGTCGACTGGGTTCGATTCTATGAGCTCAACGAACCGGAAAAGAAATGATCCGGCGCTTGCCTGCTAGGCAGTGACGTCCCCATAATGACGAAGCTGTGTCGTGTTGCTTTCACGGCACAGCTTCCTCTTTTTTGTGTTGGCTGATAGTATTAACTTAAAGGTTATTCGAGAGTGAAGCGGAGCGACTGCACCCTTCGGCTGTCGGGGCCTGCCATCACCTCGAATTCTCCCGGCTCAGCTACGAATTCGAGATCGTAATTGTAAAATTTTAGCTTTTCGGGAGTGATGACGAATTCCACGTCGCGGCTCTCTCCCGGCTTCAGGATGATGCGGTCGAAATGCTTGAGCTCTTTGACCGGCCGCGCCACCGATCCCTTGAGATCGCGGATATAGAACTGCACGATCTCCGCACCATCCCGGTCGCCTGTGTTGGTCACTCTGACGGTAGCCCTGATGCTGTCGTTTTCCGTCAGCTGCTGCTTGTCAAGCCTTAGATCGCTATAGTCATAGGTAGTGTAGCTCATGCCGTAGCCGAACGGATAGAGCGGTTCGTTAGGGGCGTCGAGATAATTCGAGATGTATTTCGTGAAAGTTCGTTTCGACGGATCCTTCGGGCGACCGGTGTTGAAGTGGTTGTAGTATATCGGTATCTGTCCTGTGTTGACAGGCATTGACGCAGTGAGTTTGCCCGAAGGATTGACATCGCCGAACACTACGTCGGCTATCGCGTCAGCCGCCTCCGAGCCTCCGAACCATACATTGAGAACAGCCGGGACATGTTCGGCCTCCCAGGTCATCACCGTGGGGCGACCTGAGAAATTGAGCATCACGACCGGTTTTCCCGTGGCAAGCAGAGCTTCAAGCAGCCGGCGCTGGGTGGCCGGAAGGGTTAGGTCTGTGCGCGACGAGGATTCGCCTGATGATTCGGCGGCCTCTCCCATGGCGGCCACGATCACGTCGGCGCTCTCTGCGGCCTGAAGGGCTTCAGAGAGAAGCTCCTCCTCCGTCCGCGGGTCGCGCATCTCATGGTCAAGCACTGTGCATCCGGCTTCAATATCGGGATCCTCATAGAGATTGCATCCCTTTGCGTAGACTACCTCGGCTTGCCCTGCGAGAGCATCCTCGAAGCCTTGCTTGAGCGACTTGTATTTTTCAGGAACGGCCCCGAAACTCCATGTGCCCGGCATATTGACCACGCTGTTGGCCAGCGGGCCTACAAGAGCTATCCGGCCCTTCTTGGCCAGGGGGAGCAGCCGGTTCTCGTTTTTCAGCAATACGAACGACTGCGCCGCGATCTCGCGCGCCAGACGGCGGTGGGCCTCGCAATACACCTGAGTCTTCTCGCGCTCCACATCATTGTATTTATACGGGTTGTCAAACAGTCCGAGCTTGTATTTAGCCTCAAGCACGCGGCGTACGGCCCGGTCTATCTCATCCATGGTCACCTTGCCGTTTTCGAGATTCTCTTTCAGTGTGCCGATGAAGCCGAAGGAGCACATGTCCATGTCGCTGCCCGCTTTCAGCGCTCTCGCCGACGCCTCGGGCAGATCTTCGAGTCCATGCACGGCCACTTCGCCGATCGAACCATAGTCGGTGACGACGAATCCGCCGAAGTTCCACTGCTTGCGCAGCACGTCGTCGAGCAGCCATCTGTTTTCGGTGGCCGGTATGCCGTCGACAAGATTGAACGATGACATCACCGAGGCGGCCCCTTCCTCCACGGCTGCCCTGTAGGGCGGAAAATAGACATTATACATGCGCTGGCGGCTCATGTCGACAGTGTTGTAATCGCGTCCGGCCTCGGCCGCGCCGTAAAGCGCGAAATGCTTCACGCATGCCATCACCTCGTCATTGCGGCTCATGCCGTTGCCCTGGTAGCCGCGCACCATGGCCCGCGCCACCTCCGAACCGAGATACGGATCCTCGCCCGCGCCCTCGGCCATGC
>CALHWU010000184.1 GCA_938039795.1 uncultured Muribaculaceae bacterium | reverse complement strand
AAAAGGGAATCCGACATATGCGTTTTCCACTTATATCAATATGATATTAAAGGAAGTGGCGATTGCGTTTGAAGAAACATCCATGCGCGTCACAGCGAGCAGAAGAAGGATATGAAAAAAGGAGTCGATATGTCGATCAACACCCCATGAATGATTGCCGACGGTACATAAGATGGACCGCACCATTTACGTATAGCCGGCAGACATACATCTACCGAAGTCACGCCGGCAGCAGAAATTTCCGATTCCGGGCCCAGAAAACGACAGATAAGAGGAGCTCCGATGAGAGCAGCCAGTTCACGGAATATGTTTGCCAGAAGCGCTACGGTGCCGAGCTGAGTGGCAAGAGCTACTCCGAGAGTCGGCTCCTTGAGCTGGGAGACAAGGATCGATGACAGTGAGTAATAACCGCATGCACTGTTGACCGCCAGACATTCGGCCATACTCCAGCGACTGATCAGGAATGATCCTGCGGCAGTGAAAAGCAGTGTTCCAGCCATGGTGGCGACTGGCAGCAATATATCCATCATGCGGAGCGAGCGCAGCATTTTCCCTAAATCGGGGTTTGATCCGATTCCCAGCCCTACCTGAAACATCAGAAGATATAATAGCCAGACAGAGAGAGAATGCATGCCGTCGATCATTCCAGCCAGATTCCCTGCTGTCCATCCGGCAACAAAACACAGCAGCACAATGATACTTCCCTTCATGATCAAGACTTTTTCATGAGAAACCGTTTCAAAAACCATACGCCGGCAAAACTTCCCGACAGGCCAAGAAGTGTCAGACTTATTGCCTCACCGACTACAGGCAGCATAGCTGTGCCTGACGTCGTACCGGCTCCTACCGAATAGCCGAGGACAAATATCAGCGCACAGACTGTGACGGCGACAAGTCCGGCAAATTTTGCCGGCCATGAATACATGCGTAAAAATCTGCCGGCTATAATGCCGGCAGCAAGTATGCCGATAATCTCAATCATGAGGAAATTGAATTTTTCGGCAAAGTTACTAATTTTTCATCGTATGAACCGGGGAGCGAGAACAAAGAGACCTAACGAGATGCCGAAATTCCAGTTGCGTGCCGGATATGAACAATAATTGGCATAGGCGCTGAGTGTGGCGAACGGCAGAGTGAGGGCGACTGCGGTTTCCCCGAAGAAATGGGCTGTGCCGAATCGTCGTCCATATCTGGCTGTCCCGTCGGGATTTTCCAATATGCGCCTGTAAGGCATGAAAGTGCACATGGTCCCTCGGAGCTGAGCCGTCGAACTCATCTTCCAGATAGGCACTAACGAGGCAGTCAGGAATGAATTGGCGCGAAAAGCCGGATTAAAGGCGTTGTATGACGATGGTGTCGGATAATACGACGGTGCCATAACCAGTGTGGCCCCATAGCTCGACTGCAGCTTGCGTGTTGATAACAGGGCATCGAACTCTGCTCCCAGAGCGGCCTTGCGTCCAAGCTGAAAGAAATGTAATGCTTTGATCTCTGCCTGCCCGAACGTCAGTCTTTTTCTTATGTCGGCGCGTAGTTCGCCATCCGATGAGGGTTTGAAATGATACCGGCCTGTCGCCCCTAAAAATTTCATATTGAAATGCGAGCCGGATGTAGGGAAATTGACATTGTCGAGAGTGTTATACTCATAGCTTATTCTGGCCTCCAGGAGGTGGCGGTAGGTATGTTCGCGGAGATTTGCCTTATAATCATAGCGTGCGGTGGGATAAAAACGGTTTTTGATAAGACCTGCTCCGATCCCAGCTTCCAGTCTGGCCGGACGGCCGGCTGACAATATGTAGCTGATACGCCCGAAAATTTCGGTATCCGTCACAAATGTCGGGATATTATCTTCAAAAAACAGTTCATCGCTTTCGTGGAATTTCTGTCGCGAGGCCACTGCCTGCAGCCGCAGAGCCGATGGTATGCGTGTGAGGAGGCTGAAACGGGCATCCAGCAGGGCTGCCTGATAGCTTTGTCCGAGCCATACACTCGCCTTTGTAGTCATGGAATTGAAGTCGAGAGTGTTGTATCCTCCTGAAAAGTAGAGCATAGATGCTGTAGAGGTTGAGACGTAGCCTCCGGCTGCTACCTGAAAATTATTCTTTACATCGGCTTTCAGGTGAAGTGCGAATAATCCGGTGGAATCATTATAGACTGCTTCAGGTACAAGATTCTCGAGTTTGCCGGGGGTGATGGCGCGATAATAGGAATCGCGTGCCCTTGCAATACCGAAAGTATCGGGGCTACGATATGTGAACAGATATCTGATAAACTCATTCTGTCGCGGAGTGCCCCCTTTTACACTTACGGAATCGAAGCGCACATATGGAGTGGCGGCCTTAAACGACATGCGTCTGATATCTCGCACTTCCGACGGGATACGAGTGGTGACGCGCATCTTTATCGAGTCCATCATGGCCATCGCCGTGCGGTAGCCGATGGCATAGATCGTATCGGCCTTATCGAAATCGAGCACGCCAAACATGCGCACGGGCACGTCGATGCTTACTCCCCAGTCAGCCGGCATGACATAGTCATTATTCTGGATGATCATGTCTTCGAGCTGCTGAAGGACATTGTTGCGCTGAGGTTTGGTGTCGGGGCCGGAGACATTTGACCCTATCATTATGTCCGGAGCGAAGTCAGAGCGCATCACATTGAACGGATAATTGTCGTAGATTCCACCATCGTATACAAGCACGGAGTCAATCTCTATCGGACGGAAAACAAGAGGGAAACTCATCGAAGCCCTGATGGCGTCGCCGAGTGATCCGTGGGAGAGGACTATCTTGTGTTTCTGATATACGTCAGACGTTACTGTGCGGAGAGGGACAAACAGCTTGTCGAAATCGCCTCCGCACTGAGCCGTATACGCTGCAAAAAGATCCATGAAAGCGAAATTCATCGGCAAAGGATTGATAAGCGATGTGGGAAGCACCGACATAGGGCGTCCGTTGACATCTGCCCCGAGATTGATCCTCACCATTGCCGGGGATGATGGCTCACGGTCGAAATAATATATGTGCGAGGGATTTATCTTTCCTGTCGACCAGTCGACAAATCCTTTTGACTTGATCAGGGCCATCATCTCATCGGGTGTATAACCTGCGGCATACAGCCCCCCGACTACAGCCCCCATGGATGTGCCAGTAATATAGTCGATAGGAATATCGTTTTCTTCGAGCGCCTTGATCACGGCTATGTGGGCTATGCCCTTGGCTCCTCCGCCACTAAGCACAAGACCTACAGCCTGATGCTTTCCGGCTAAAAGAGAATCCGACGGCTCAACGGCAGATGCCATTGCAGCGGACGACAACAATATCAGAAGGCTTAGAATACGATTAGTCATATTATGATAGTTGAAACCTGCCATTACAACAATTAACAAACATCTATGGTTGGCCGACTGATAATTTTTACCTACATTTGCACCGCAATTGACAAAACGTTTATGGGACGACAACAATATGACAGTCTCGACCGGAAAATTCTCGAGATGCTGACCGAAAATGCCCGAGTACCTTTTCTTGAAATAGCGAGGGAGTGTAACGTGTCGGGAGCGGCTGTGCACCAGCGTATTCAGAAACTGACGGCTTCGGGAGTGATAAACGGATTCGAATCTCTTATCAATCCGGCGGCAATGGGATATGAAACCTGTGCGTATGTCGGTTTTTTTCTCAACGAACCGTCCAATTATGAAACAGTCGTAGAGCAGCTCCGGCAGATTCCCGAGGTTGTGGAGTGCCATTATACTACCGGCA
>CALHWU010000183.1 GCA_938039795.1 uncultured Muribaculaceae bacterium | reverse complement strand
GAGGTCAAGGCAGCCACCTCCTCATTAAAGGGACTTAAGATCGGTGTGATGGGCTGCGTGGTCAACGGACCCGGTGAAATGGCTGATGCTGATTACGGATATGTCGGAGCCGGCGTGGGCCGTGTCAGCCTGTACAGAGGCAAGGAGTGCGTCAGAAAAAACATTCCCGCCGAGGAAGCAGTCGCGGCCCTTGTCGATCTGATCAGGAGCGATGGCCGATGGAAGTGACGGCGTTCGATATTGAAATGATGCGCCGGGCGCTGCAGCTTGCCCGCTGCGGAGAGCTCGGCGCATCTCCCAATCCGATGGTGGGGGCCGTAGTGACATGCGACGGACGTATCATAGGCGAGGGCTATCATAGGAAATGCGGAGGGCCGCATGCCGAGGTCAATGCCATTGAGTCGGTCAGCGATCCGCGGCTTCTGCCACAGAGCACCATCTATGTCACTCTTGAGCCTTGCGCTCACTTCGGACGGACTCCACCCTGCGCGGATCTTATCGTAAACCGGCGGCTCAAGAGGGTTGTCGTCGGATGTATGGATCCGTTTGCCAAGGTTGACGGCAGGGGAGTGGCGCGTATCCGTCAGGCCGGGATAGATGTCACCGTAGGCGTGCTTCGCGAAGAGTGCGAGGCTCTTAATGTAAAGTTCTTCACCGCCCACAGGTTTCGGCGGCCATATACGTTGCTGAAATGGGCCATGAGCACCGACGGTTTTACGGCCGCGGCCTCCGGCCCGGTAAGATTCTCCACCGGTCTTACGTCGACTCTCATGCACAGTCTTCGGGCACGGTATGATGCCATCATGGTGGCCGCAGGTACAGTTATGGCTGACGATCCTTCGCTTACAGTGAGAGGCGTAGCCGGAAAGAATCCGGCCAGAATCGTACTTGATGCCCGGGGGGAGACCGATCCGTCGGCAAAAGTATATTCTCCCGGAAGGGTGATCTGTTTTACCGATCGTTTCCGCCCGGATCTACCATGCCATGTTGAGCAGATCAGCGACGTTGACTCACATGATCTGAATGCTGTGATGGAGCGGTTATACCGCCTGGGGTTCATATCGTTGATGGCGGAAGGAGGGAGCCGTATACTGTCGTCGGTGATCAGCAGCGGTCTGTGGGACGCCGCAAGAGTCGAGATATCTCCCTTGAGGCTTGGATCCGAAGGGCGATGTCCGATGGCTATGCCTCCGGCCGTCCTAAAGAGCTGCGAGATTGCTGACGGCAATCTCATCAGCTTCTTCGAGCGCATGTGATATTAGGTATTTTAACGTTGCGGGTCGTGTAGTTAATGAAAATGTTGTTAACTTTGCACGTTGAAAAATATCGTTTTATGAAGCCAAAACTATATCATATCATATTGGCGGCTGTAATGGGCTGGTGCGGAGTGTCGTGCAATAACGACGACGACAGTTCGATGCCTGTAATCGAGAATACGGCGCTGAGCAATGTTGAAGTGTCGTATTTCGGACTCGGGAGCGCGCCGCGTATTGATGAACATGTCGACACGCTCTTTTTCTCTGTCGATCTGGCCAACGGCGTCATCTTCAATGCTGACTCCCTGCCTATCGGCACCAAGCGTGCAAACGCTACCGTCAAGGTCACGGTCGCCTCTGCAAGCAGTCTTGAGCTGCTCTTTACCGACGCTGAGGGTGAAGCTGTCACTGTCAATTACTTGCAGAATCCAAGTGACTCCGTATATTTCGGCAATAATGACGTGAAGCTGCGTATCGTTTCGGCCGATGGCAAAGTGCAGCGCGATTATCAGGTAAAACTCAATGTGCATGAGAAGAAGCCTGACTCATTATATTGGGATACTACTCCTTTCGCACCGCTGCCCACTTCGCTTGTCGCGCCTTCTGCGCAGAAGACTGTAGAGATGGGAGGCAGATACTATACTTTGGCTTCCGACGGGGTGTCGGCAACAATGGCTGTCACTGACAACCCTGCCTCGCAGCAGTGGAACATATCTTCATCGGCGCTCCCTGCTTCGGCCCAGGTGTCGACACTGGCAGCAATCGACGGGAAAATGTATATATGTGCCGACGGAGATCTCTATGAAAGCACCGATGCCGGACTTTCATGGAGCGATACCGGAGTCAAAATGGATTATATCTATGGCGGATACGGCACGACAGTGCTTGGCAACAGGCGCAATGCTGACTTCACTTACTCTCATGTGACATATCCTCCCACGGTAGAAAAGCCCGTGGGCCGCGGATGTCCGGTAAGGGGCACAAGCGCTCCCATGACATTCACTACGCAGTGGAGCGACAAGCCGCTTTTCACAGTGCTTGGCGGACGCACATCCGACGGATCGCTTACCGGTAGCCTGTGGGCTTATGACGGAAGCGAATGGGCCGCAGTGTCGATCAACTCCCTGCCTCCTCTGGAGGGAGTGATGATGATACCGTATTACAGCGTCGCTCTCAACATACGTTATGTAGCAAGCACGTCGCCCATACTGCTCGCTTTCGGCGGCAATGAGGTCGACGGCACGATGAACGGCCGCATGTACATGTCGGTCGATCAAGGTGTCCACTGGGCTGAAGCGCCGGTCTATATGCAGCCGGGAGAGGATGTGCCCGCTTTCACAGGTGCCCAGGCTCTCGTGATCGAACAGACTCTTCGTCCGGAGAGCTCGCGCGCTGTAAGACCGATCAGCTCATGGGAGTGCCCGTATATATATATCTTCGGAGGTCTAAACACCGGCGGCTTCTCGCCCTATATACGACGGGGATATATAAATTACTTCACTTTCCTACCGATACAGTAAAGCCAAAGTGACAGTCAGGTGGCTAAACATACTGATCCTTGCCATGACGGCGTCGGCTTCCCTGAGCATAGAGGCTCAGGAAGCCCGGTATATGTGGGACTTCGGAGCCTCACTCGGAATGAGCGGATATCATGGCGACGCCAATGATGGTTTCTTCTTCCGTCGGCCCGGCATGCATGCCGACCTGTTCGCACGATATAACTTCAATGCCAGATGGTCGGCAAGAGTGCAGGCTGGCATAAGCCAGCTCAGAGGCAATACATCGGATATGGACAATGCTTTGCCCGACGGGAACAATTATAGCTTCCGGTCCACACTGGCCGATATTCAGGCGCGTGGAGAATTCAATTTTTTCCCCTATGGCATCGGAGAGACCTACAAGCGCCTCCGTCGCTGGACGCCCTACATAGGTATGGGCATAGGCGTGGCGCTGTCGAGCGTGGACTCCCGCAGTTTTGCGGCATTCACCCTGCCAATGGCCCTGGGGGTGCGCTTCAAACCGTCGGAAAGAATCAACCTCGGGATGGAACTGACAATGACCAAGGCTTTTGCCGATAATATCGACGGCAAGCCGCTTTCAGATCCCTATGGAATAAAGAGTTCGTTTTTGAAAAACACCGACTGGTATTCGGCGTTAAGTCTCTCTATAAGTTATGAGTTCGGCGAGCGATGCGAGACCTGCCACCGTATCGACTGAACGCATAGACGGATGATCACATTTATTAAGACAGAATCATGGACAAGCAGCATAACACCTCAATTACCGAACGCTCAGTTCCGAAGCACGTGGCCATAATAATGGACGGCAACGGACGGTGGGCCACCGAACGCGGGCTCGACCGTTCGGCGGGCCATGTCGAGGGTGTGAATACGGTAAGAAAGATCACCGAGGCTGCCTCTGAAGCCGGAGTGGGATTCCTCACACTGTATGCTTTCTCTACTGAAAACTGGCAGAGACCACAGGCCGAAGTCGACGCGCTTATGCATCTGATCGTGATGGCGATCGAAAGAGAGACGCCCGATCTGATCAAAAACAATGTAAGGCTTACCATGATCGGCGCTTTCGAGCGGATGCCGGCCGAGGCAATGGAGCGGCTGCGGCAGTGTATGGCGGAGACGTCGCACTGCACCGGACTGACACTATGCCTGGCCTTGAGCTACTCTTCGCGCTGGGAAATTACCGAAGCCTGCCGGCGGATAGCTGCTGATGCCGCATCAGGCCGACTCGCTGCAGAAGATATTACTTCGGAAACCATCGACACATATCTGGCCACCTCAGGAATGCCTGATCCCGATCTGCTCATACGCACCGGCGGCGACCACAGGATCAGCAATTTCTTGCTGTGGCAGATCGCATATTCAGAAATATATGTCACGCCGACATACTGGCCCGACTTCAGCAAAGCGGATTTCAAGCGCGCGCTTGACGACTTTGCCGGCCGTGAGCGACGGTTCGGCCTGACTTCCGATCAGATAAAATGAAGCAAACCTCTCTCATCGCACCCTCACATATATTACAGACATCATCTCACGCAATGGATATAATGAATAAGATGAGCCAACTACACCGCAATCTTATAGCTCTCGCAGCACTGGCACTCATGATAATGCCGTCGGAGGCCGACGCCCAGAGTCAGCCTGTCGACACTGTATATAATCCTCCCGTGCTCTTCAACGGTATGCCGCGCAACTATGAGATCGCAGATATCAAGGTAGAAGGAGCCGACAACTATGAGGATCATATAGTCATCGGATTCTCGGGTCTGAAAACCGGAGAGCGGATTGACATACCGGGCGATGAAATTACCCAGGCTTCAAAGCGCCTGTGGCGTCAGGGACTGTTCAGCAAAGTGCAGATCACTGTCGACAAGACAGCCGGCGATAAGGCGTGGCTCACTCTGCGCCTGCGAGAACAGCCGCAGATATCGCGCATAGATTACCAGGGCGTGAAAAAAGGCGAGAAAAACGATCTTCAGGAGCGTCTGCAGCTGTATGAGGGCAATCAGGTGACGCAGAACATCGTCAACCGTGCCATCATGATCATCAAGGCCTACTACAAGGAAAAAGGCTTCGGCAACGCCGAGGTCAACATCGTGCTTCATGAAGATCTGTCGGCTCCCAACAAAGTGATCGTGGAGATCGACGTGGACAAACACGACAAGCTCAAGGTTCATAAGATCTATATCGCGGGCAATGAGATGCTTTCCGACAAGAAGATCAAAGGCGCGATGAAAAAGACCAACGAAAGCGGCAATATAATGAATCTCTTCAAACAGAAAAAGTTTGTGGAGAACGATTACCAGGATGACCTCAACCGCATTCTCGAAAAATACAACGAGCTTGGCTACCGTGACGCGAAGATCCTTTCGGACAGCGTAGTGCCTTTTGACGAGAAGAAGGTCGACGTCTACATCAACCTTGAAGAGGGCCAGAAGTATTATATCAGCGATATCTCGTGGGTAGGCAATACTATCATTGATACTGACCGGCTCAACAGCATACTCGATATCCGTCCCGGTGAAGTGTACAACCAGAAGCTTCTCGAGAAGCGCACACAGACCGATGAGGATGCTGTGGCCAACTATTATCTCAACAACGGCTACCTCTTCTATCAGCTTGTGCCCATTGAGAAAAATGTCAGGGGCGACTCCATCGACCTGGAGCTCCGCATGATGGAGGGCCCGCAGGCACGTATCAACCGGGTGGAGATCAACGGCAACGACCGACTTTATGAGAAGGTGGTGCGTCGCGAGCTGTTCATACGTCCGGGCGAACTCTTCCGCAAGGACGATCTCGTGCGTTCTATCCGTGAGATAGCCCAGACGGGACATTTCAACCCCGAAAATCTGGAGCCTGACATCCGGCCCAACCAGGAGGACGGCACTGTCGACATCGTGCTGCCTCTCGAATCTAAGGCCAATGACCAGATCGAGCTTTCGTTCGGATGGGGTCAGACCGGCGTGATAGGCAAGGTGGCGCTCAAATTCACCAACTTCTCTATCAAGAATCTTTTCAATCCGAGCAGCTATAAGGGTCTCATACCTCAGGGCGAAGGTCAGACTTTCACAATTTCGGCACAGACCAATGCGAGATATTACCAGCAGTATGCCGTGTCGTTCCTTGATCCGTGGTTCGGCGGCAAGCGCCCCAACTCACTGTCGGTTTCAGCATATTTTTCGCGCCAGACGGGTGTAAACGATTCATATTACAACAACAACTGGTATAATTCCGGCTACGGCTATGGATATCCTTATGGCTACGGTTACGGATATGGCAATTACGGCTATGACAACCAGTATAGTTACGAAAATGCCTACGACCCCAACAAGGTGCTGCAGATGGCCGGAATTACGGTCGGATTCGGCAAGCGTCTCAACTGGCCCGACGACTACTTCACTTTCACAACAGAGCTGTCATATCAGTGGTATTATCTCAAAAACTGGGATTATCTTTACTATATGAACAACGGTACATCCAATTCGCTCGTGCTCGGTCTGACCCTGGCCCGCAACTCGATGGACAGCCCGCTCTACACACGCCGGGGATCGCAGTTCGCACTCAGCCTGCAGATGACCCCTCCGGCATCGCTCTTCGGCAATCAGGACTGGAAGAAGCTCAGCGAGGAGAATACCACAGAGTCGAAGAAAAAG
>CALHWU010000182.1 GCA_938039795.1 uncultured Muribaculaceae bacterium | reverse complement strand
GATCGCGCAGCGTGCAGTAGGCGGCGTAGGGGAGGAGCCATGTGTCGTTGCGGCTCACGAAGTCGCGGTATTCGGCCGTGGCCTGCAGCGCTTTCCCTTCGAGCGCGTAGAGGCGCCGGGCATAGTCGAGCTTGAGGCGGAGCGCACCGGCGTAGTCGGCAGCCTCAAGGGCGTTGAGGGCGGCGGCCCGCTCTCTCATCTCTGCCGTAAGGTCGGGGTCGTGGAGTGACCCCATGGCCTCCGGACGCAGATACACGGGGTTGAGGGCGAATGTGGATATGGCGTTATATGGATATGCGTCGCCTCCGTCGTATGATTTGGTGGTGTCATTGACGGGGAGGATCTGAATGATGCGCTGTCCGGTAGCAGCAACCCAGTCGGCCAGCGGCATGAGGTCGTAGAAGTCGCCTATGCCGTAATCGTCGGCCGACCGCAGCGAGAATACCGGGACAGCTGTGCCGGTGGCTTTCCAGAGCGGAAGCGGATCGATGTATTGCGGCAGCTCGATAAGTCGCTGCTGCGTATCGGCGTACACCACGGAGGACGGGAGCCGGAGATTGTCGCCCTGCGGCCAAGCTACTGATGCGTCGCGGGCTATGGATATGATCTTGAACTCCATTCTGCGGGCCTGTTCCGGAGTCAGGTCGAGCGTGGCCTGCCATAAGGGGAAAGCGGAGTCGTCGAGCGGAAACGCATGCTCCGGATCCCACTGTCCCAATTGCGGCAGATTGCCTGATATGGCCAGACGCCGCGACGGGTCGATCGTCGGGGCCTGAATGGTCAGTGTAAGCCATCCCCGCGAATCAAGGCGCGGATGAGTGGGCCTGCGGTTGACGACGTCGCGCAGCAGCGAAGAGTAGAACGGTGCGTCGGCCGGACGGTCGTGCCAGCGGTCATCGATCGAGAGCGGCCCTCTCTGCAGAGCCACGGTGCGGGGACGCCCCCATTCCGTGCGGACGGGCAGACTGACTCCCTCCCGCAGCAGTATGTAGGAGTAGCTGAGCGATGTCGGCGCGTCGATATCGGCTTCGGCGGTCCAGTGGCCGGAGCCAGTATGCGTCATCCGTAGGGCGGTGGCCGGAGCCCCGTTGCCCAGGGCGGGGCAGTCGCCGCTGACGGCAAGCTGTTCGCCCCACTGGGTGTTGTAGTGGATGTGGAATCTGACTTTCATCGTATCAACCACATTTTGATGTGCCGCACGAGGTGCAAATCAGACAGCCTTCCTGATAGATAAGCGTCTCCTGTCCGCAGTTGGGGCAGGTCTGGCCAGAGGCTTTCATGCCGTTGGGAAGATATTTCTTGAGCGCGCGCTCCACACCCATCTTCCACGTATTGATCGACTGCGAGTTGAGCTCCAGACCTCCTACCAGCTTGATGACCTGGTCGATGGGCATGCCGTAGCGGAGTACGCCCGAGATGAGCTTCGCATAGTTCCAGTATTCGGGATTGAATTTGTCGGACAGTCCTTCGATGGTGGTCTTGTAGCCGCGCTTGTTGATAAACTGGAAGTCGTAGCGCTTGTTGCCCTTGTCGTCGATAGCCTTGATGATCTTTCCCTTGGTGACCGACTTGGGGCAGAATATGCCGTCGTCGTCGTCGGCCAGACCGGTGAATATCTCGTAGGGGCGTCCGTTCATCAGTCCGACGAAAGCAATCCATTTCTCCTTGTTGTTCTGGAATCTCACGACGTCGGCCTCCAGCTCCATGGGACGTTTCACCACGTGGGGCACAAGCTCCATGCCCGAAGCCGGCTGCTCCTTCTTTTTCTCGACGGCCACGAGCACTCCGGCGCGGGAGCCGTCGCGGTAGACGGTGCATCCTTTGCATCCGGAGCGCCATGCTTCCACATAGAGTCGGTTGACGAGGCTCTCGCTGACATCGGATGGGAGGTTGATGGTCACGGAGATGCTGTGGTCGACCCACTTCTGTATGCGGCCCTGCATGCGCACCTTCTCAAGCCAGTCTACGTCGTTCGACGTGGCTTTCCAATAGGGCGAACGGGCCGTTATGGCGTCAAGCTGCTCCTGAGTGTAGTCCTGACGCACCTCTATGCCGGCAGTCTGCATCCATGTGAGAAATTTCGGATGATAGACGATATATTCCTCAAATGCGTCGCCGCTCTCGTCGACGAAGTCCACTCTCACGTCGGTGTCGTTGGGGTTGACCTTGCGGCGCCGCTTGTAGACCGGCATGAACACCGGTTCGATGCCCGACGTTGTCTGCGTCATAAGGCTCGTAGTGCCGGTTGGCGCTATGGTCAGGCAGGCGATATTGCGGCGTCCGTGCGCGGCCATATCGGCATAGAGCTGCGGATCGGCCTCCTTGAGGCGGAGTATGTAGGGATTTTTTTTCTCGCGTTCGGTGTCGTAGATCTCGAAAGCTCCGCGCTGGCGGGCGAGCTCCACAGAGGCACGGTAGGCCGCAAGGGCGAGCGAGCGGTGCACTCGTTCCGAGAAGTCGGTTGCCTCGGGGGTGCCGTAGCGCAGTCCGAGTGCGGCGAGCATGTCGCCTTCACCCGTGGTGCCCACTCCCGTGCGGCGTCCCATCAGGGTCTTGCGGCGGATCTTCTCCCAGAGTGTCAGTTCGGTCTGCTTCACCTCCGGCGTCTCGGGGTCCGACTTGATCTTCTCGATGATCTTGTCGATCTTTTCAGCCTCCAGGTCGATGATGTCGTCCATGATGCGCTGTGCCGCGCCCACATGCGCCGAGAATTTCTCGAAGTCGAATCGGGCCTGAGGAGTAAACGGATCGTCGACGTAGGAGTAGAGGTTGATGGCGAGAAGGCGGCAGCTGTCGTAGGGGCAGAGGGGTATCTCGCCGCAAGGATTGGTGGATATGGTGCGGAAGCCGAGGTCGGCATAGCAGTCGGGCACCGACTCGCGTATGATCGTGTCCCAGAACAGCACTCCCGGTTCGGCCGATTTCCAGGCGTTGTGGACTATCTTGCCCCAGAGCTGAGCCGCGTCGACCTTGTGCGTCACATCGGGCGTGGCCGACTCGGTGGGGAAGCTCTGCACGTATTCCGTGCCGTCAACGGCGGCCTGCATGAAAGCGTCGTCGATACGCACCGACACGTTGGCGCCCGTCACCTTCGACGTGTCCACCTTGGCGTCGATGAAGCGCTCGG
>CALHWU010000181.1 GCA_938039795.1 uncultured Muribaculaceae bacterium | reverse complement strand
TCCGAATACCGCTTCGGCAGCAGCCTTACGCATAGCTTTTATATCATCACCTCCAATAATAACTGCTCCGTAACCGCTCAACGAAGGGACAAGCTGACCTATTTTCAAAGGGTTGGAGAGTATGACAGCCGCTTTGGCAGGCGTATTGATCTGTTTAAGCGCCGAGACAGCCCACGACGATTGGGTTGTCACAAGTACTATGGCGAGATCCGCCTTGTTGATCTCTGCCAGTTTCGCGGCAGGTATGGAGCCGGCAGTGAATCCATAGTCGGTGGTACGGGCATATTTGCGGCAGTAGGAACTGAACTGGTTGTCGGCCGACGCACCGAGAGTCACAACAGCGATCGACCTGTCCGACAGAGCTCCGACTGGAAGCAGGTTGCCGTCATTGCGCACACACACGATTGACGCCTCTGAAAGTCGTTGGATCATATCGGCGGCCGAATCCGAATTGATTCGCGATGCTATCCCGGCCGGCCTTGGACGAGACGCTTTGGCAAGCCCGGCAGCATATTTCCATTCGAGTATCCTGCGACAGCTTCGGTCGATCTGTTTTTCGGATATGGCTCCGGATTTGACAGCTGCGACAACAGACTGAATATCTGAAGCCAAAGCGCGAGGCTGAAGCATGACGTCGGCTCCCGCCTTAAGAGCGGCCACACAATTGCTGGTTTCGCCCTCGGCCTTAGCTCCTTTCATAGCCAGAGCGTCAGTAAACACAATGCCTTGGAATTTCATGGCGTCACGGAGCAATCCGGAAGTTATCGCGCGGGATAATGACGCCGGAGCCCCTGAAGGGTCAAGAGAAGGCACAGTGAGATGCCCCGTCATTATTGCCGGCATTCCTGCCAGTATGTAATCACGGAACGGCACAAGCTCTGTCTGCTCCATCTCTTCCGATGTACGTTTGAGTACCGGAAGAGCATGATGGGAGTCGGTATCCGTATCGCCATGGCCCGGGAAATGCTTTCCCACCGGCATCACTCCACCATCGGAAAGGCCGCGCGAGAAAGCGACTCCCAGACGGCTCACTCTGACAGGATCCTCGCCAAACGAACGGTATCCGATGACCGGATTACGCGGATTTGAGTTGACATCAAGCACCGGAGCGAAGTCAACGCTTATGCCAAGTTCGCGACACTGGCGTGCCACCTCGCGGCCATAATCGTAAAGAAGACTGTCGTTGGTAATCGCGCCGAGACAGATATTATAGGGAAACCGGGGAGCATCCGTAACACGCATGGCCGGCCCCCATTCGCCATCGAGAGTGACCATGAGCGGTATATCGGCCACTGATCCGGCATATCCTATAAGCGAAGCATACGTGGCGGCGGAGCCTTTTCCAAGCAAAATCCCCCCTACCTTGTGATCAGCCACTACACTGCGGAGCTGCGAATGCCCGGCCGGATTGTCGGAGATATCGAGGCGAGGCACCATAAGCTGCGCCACCTTATCGCGCAGACTCATTCTCTCCATGACCGAATCGGCCCAGTGACGGCTCTCACGTGCTATGGCCTGATCATGCCGCAAAGAGGTCACACCATCGGCGGCATTTAAGCCTGACACCGCCGTCAAGGCAATACCGGCCATAACAAAGGATCTGATATATGAGGAAATATTCATTATCGTCGAAAAGTTAACGATTGGGAGCTATGGACATTCTGACAGTTGTATCAGGCACTATCGGCAATGAGCCTTTTGTCTTTTCTCTGAGTAATCCGATGATATCGTCGTATAGCAATGGCTCGCTGCGGTGAAGGATCGTAGCGTTTTTAAGGCTGCTCAGGAAGTCGCCTCCCATGGCGAGATAATCGATAGTGGCCACTCTATAGCGCTTTGAAGGATCGATCTTCCTGTCTCCGACCAGGATATTTCGGCACGTAAGCGTCGTGGGATCAATCACGGCCGATGCCCCGCTGATGCCATCGCCCTTACGTCCGGCCATTACCTCAAACGCCTGGATGAGGTCGGCGCCGCTGACGTCGATCACAACCACATGGTTGTCAAACGGAAGCATCTGCATTATGGCTCCCTTCGTGATGACACCGCTGTCGAGATCGCAACGGATCCCGCCACGGTTCATTATAGCCATGTCGACCGGTGCGCCGTTAAGACGGCTGCCCTTCTCAGCCACTAAGTCGCTGACGAGATTGACGAGCCCCCAGTCGGCCTTGACTATAGGCGCCGCAGCTTCAGACACAGGGATAGATAGGATGGAATCGACTTTCGCCCTATATGGCCGGAGAATGGCGGCCGCAGCCGGATCTACCCGGTCATCCAGACGCGAATTGACCGGAATTACCGAAGTGCTGACAGCCAGTGTCGGGAGGTCGATCTCAACTTTGCCGACGTATGCACCCCACGAACCGGCCTGTGCTATGACCACGGTATCGCCCTGCGAATTAAGAGCTGCCCATTGAGGTGATCCCGGATCTTCGGGATTGATCAGCGTGTGGGAGTGCCCTCCGATTATCAGATCAATATCCTCGCTTTTGCGTGCCAGATCAAGATCCGTATACCCGGGTGCCACACTATGACCTATATGTGTTATGGCTATCACCATATCTGCCTTTTCATTATGTTTCAGATGCCATGCTGTGGCATTTGCAGCCTTTATGCCGTCGAGATATTTCAAGCCCGTGGTATTGAAAGCCGATATCATTCCGTCAGGATCAATGTTTATGGCAAGGAAAGCGATCCGGCGGTCGCCGAACTTTCGTATCTCGTAAGGAACGAATATGGAGTCAAGCGGAGTTCCTGTCAGGTCATAATTTGTAGTAAGGCGCGATGCATTAAGTTGCCTCCATTCCCTGGCAAGAACATCCATGCCGTTATCAAACTCATGATTGCCGAGTATCTGGATATCATAACCGAGCGCGTTCATCATCTTGCGCTCTACCTCACCTCCGAAGAGCGAATAATACAGCGTGCCCTGCACTGCATCGCCGGCATCGACAAGGAGCACATTCTTTTCCGCATCGCGCACACTGTCAACCAGCACCTTGCGGCGCAGAATGCCCCCTCGGTCCGATGCATCGGGATCAATACGGCTGTGAGTGTCGTTGGTGTGAAGTATGATAAGGCGGTCGTCAGGCGCCGAAGCCACGACCGAAGCAGCTGTCGCAACGGCAGCCGCCATTAATAGCATTCTGTTCATATGCTGACAAAATTAACCATTTTTTGCGTCAGTTGCAACACCTTGACGCTGTCTCAAGAGCAAATTCAGGCAATCAAGCAATAATCTTTACTACGGGGTCAGGCCAGCATCATCAACAAGGCCTGCATACCCAGCCATCTTTATCCACGTTGCTTTTATGCTGATTTGTCGCATCTTACCGGCAAAGCAAGTTTTCCTAAGGCAAAAAAGTAGAAAAAAAATTTGGCGGGGAGTGAAAAAGGTATTAACTTTGCAGTCGCAAACGGGATCGAGAGCGATTCAAGACAAGTTTGCGTATTGATGGCTCCTTAGCTCAACTGAATAGAGCATCTGACTACGGATCAGAAGGTTACAGGTTTGAATCCTGTAGGAGTCACCAACGGGAAAGCCGACGTTCTGCTGAACGTCGGCTTTTTTAATTACACTTCCCGATTCTCAACTCATCACGGTATTGTGTTGGAGATGTTGAATACGCCATCGAGAAGCCATAAGATTTCAACCGCTTTTTCCGGCAGCGACGGGAAAAGCATCAGAAACACGACCAGACTGTTGGAAAGAATCGCAACCGTTGCGACACGTTCCGACACACTTCTCCGAAGCCAGTCAATACAGCTTCCGCTGTCCGCCGCTGTCATCCCCGCGGCATCAGTTTCATTCATTTCCATCGACAGCAAGATCAGAAAAACCATCTATTGCGCTTTGCAGACGCGCAATCAGACGCTCAATCTCCACACTATCCGGCACAGCTTCCGATTCATCGGCCGACAACCCCTGTGAATCAGCCTCAGCGGCCATCGCTGAAGCTTCGCCTATGAGTCCCTCAATAAAACGTTGGGCGAACGGTGCAAAGAATCTGCCGACAGACATCGTCACGGTTTTGACACCTTCGCGTAATATGCGCGCCTGCAGCTGTCGGCGCGCACGGCTGAATTCCTGTGCCTGACGCGGCGTGAAGCTGCAATGACATGCATCATCATCAAGAAGCTGCATCTCATCAAACACCTCAGCCCAATCTTCAAAATCATAGGTCGAGCCGTTGCGTTCCACTTCATCCGACAGTCGGAGAATATCATCCAGCACCTGCTCTTCTGTAGTCTTACAACCACTCACTATCATCAGAGCCGCTATACAGGCAAGAAGAGTGAGGATCCTCGTTCGCATCATAACTCTACAAGTGTTTCAAATTCATGTATCGACTGACCGTCATCGACAACACCCACCCTGAAACCGTCGCCGGTCGTCTCACAATATACATAAGTATGACCGTTATACTCCCGTAAGGCTCTATCACGATCTTTGAAATCGATCTGCTCAAGAACGGCAGCCGGAAGTTCCACTCCTATGGCGGCATGAGCCAGCTTGACCGAGATCATGATAACCGTCCGATACCCCAGCTCATGAAACAGAGCGGCCATCAGCGACGACTTGCAGTCGCAGTCGCCTTCCTTGTCAAACAGCACCTCGTCGGGATAGCGCATATACTCCCTGGCATAGCCGATACCTGCGGAATTCTCATCAACACAATAAGCTATATTCGGGGCCTGCACGAAATCAAGAGCGAACTGCACCTTCTCTATTTCAGGCAATCCGGCCTCTGTGATCGCACTCTCTATATAACGGGCCACCTGGCGCACCTTCTCCGACCGCTCAGGATCGGCGCTTACATACTGGATAATCTTGCGTATATTATCCTCATAGGTCGACGAATCGCTGCCATAAGTCAGGAAAGGATTGGAATGTCGGAGCGACGCCATAGCCATCTCATCAAACTCCAGCACCAGCTGTCCGTCAAGCCTGTTTCCACGCTGAGAGTCGAGTGTCCAGGCATATGTGCGGGTCATGGAACTGTCAGTGGGATTGACATCATCAAGATCGGCATCATCCAGCCTCAGCTCCACTATATCGTCAAATTCCGACTCCGAAAGGCCGCCAGGCATGCTTCCGAGCGTCACCCCGTCGACTGTCACCTCACACAAGAGATACTCCCTGCCTCCAAATTCATAAGCCAGGTCTCGCACAGCGGTCCCTCCGATCTCCAGATCTTTCCACTCATCCTGGAGTTCCACGCCCACAGCAGCGTGCTGTCGGCCGCGTGAGTACAGGTATATCAGGTCATATCCCATGATGCTGAATATCATGGCTGCCAGTAGAGCTTTACTGTTGCAGTCGCCACACTTGTCAAACAGAGTCTCGTCGGGCCAGCGGATATAGTCGGCAAAACGGTCGATAGCAGCGCTCTCTTCGTTGACTATAAACGCGATATTGGGTTCCTGCACAAAATCAAGCGCAAACTGCAACCGTGCCAGCTGACTGTCGAGCATCGCCTTATCCGCACATCGCTCCATATACCTACACAGATAGCGCAGACGTGCAGTGAGTGCGGGATGTTCCCGCAACGTCCGGAACATATCTCTTATGTAGGCAGAATAGCCTTTGGCGCAC
Source organism: uncultured Muribaculaceae bacterium (assembly GCA_938039795.1). Lineage (GTDB taxonomy): Bacteria > Bacteroidota > Bacteroidia > Bacteroidales > Muribaculaceae > Paramuribaculum. The sequence goes on along the minus strand of CALHWU010000181.1, from coordinate 16,250 downwards.
CGCTGCGGATAAAAAGGGTTAACCCTCCGCAACGACTCTATATAATCGGCTGTAAAATAAAGCGAAAGATTGCCTCTGAGGGGAACCGTCTCACGGAAAGCCGGATCAAGCGTCCAGGAATATGTCTTTTCGATATTGCCGGTAGGATTCCGTGGCTCATCATCCGTCATATCGTCGCTTTCGCTTTCATCTCTGTCATCAGATGTCAGCACTCTCCAGGGCTCATTAGTCCCTTTAAGAGTCATGTTGACTGCTGTGCCGAAAGCTATCACCCATGCTACCGGCAGGAAGTCAAAACGGTAAAATTTCAGTGTGAACGCCACCGTGAGCAGTGCCGACATAAGCATCACGATATCCATTCCGTGCTGTCCGAGCCTTTTGTCGAAGAGATCTATGCGTGCCTGTGCATATTCCGAATTCTCGATCCGGTCAATCTTTATCTGCCTGACAATAGCCCACAACGGGTAATAAAGCGCGGCGGCAAGTACAGCGTCATCAAAGTGATAGCCGATGAAATGCAATCCGAGCAGATGCCGGCAGATAATATAGAGCATAATGTAGACTACGGTATAGGCCACAGCCGTTGGCCATGCGGTGTCCTTCCATCCGTACGGCCTGTCGGCACGCTGCTCCATATATCCGCGCCGACGCCCGTACTGCCTGAAGAGCATCCCGAAACCGCATGCACGCGCTTCAGGCGATACGTCGCCCTTTTCGGCTGAGGCAAAACCCTTGCGCCTTACAGAGGCCACAGGCTGAGGCCTTCCGCTCTGGGCCGGGACCCCTGCATAGGCATTGAGACGGCTGACGAGCCAGAGCGTTTTCCAGCTTCGTTCTCCTTTAGTCTGCGGCACCAGTGGTGCTGACGGTCGCGCAGTATAGCCTATCCGTTCCGGCCGGCGCCCCTTGATACGTTTGTAGATCGTGCCTTCAGGAGTGATGTATCCGCACTCACGATATCGGGGAGAATCATCGTCGTCGGCCGAAACAATCAGCTCCACCACTGCCCCGTCGATCATCGGGTCTGTATAAGCCACGCTTCCGAGCGGCGCCCGTCGGCCGCTTCCCGCCTGCTTTACTTCCGAAGCCTCGCCCTCGGCATTATAGGCCAGAAAACCGATACGACGCATTTGCCCGTTGGTCAGATTCCTGACATCAATCCATGTCTTGCTCTTTCCAGATCTTGCGATCATCCCGGAAATTGCCACCACCATGCAACCGATGAGTATGCAGAGCAAAATAGCTGTAGTCGTCATAGGATCGTAAGAATCAGTCGTTGGTGTTTAATATGTTGCGGTATTCCAAGCGCAGACGCTGCGCCTCGCCGTAATCCTCCGGCGAAAAGAGTCGGAACCATCCAGCCACAGCCTCATCGTCAGGAAACAGAGCAGCGATTACCACACTCGACAGGGGGAAACGCTGTGCATCCTTGTCGATGTCAGTGTCCGAAACCACACGCCGGCGACGTATCTCATCATCGAAATCCTCACGGGGGAAAATGCGATTCAGCGAAAAGGCGTCGTAACTACGCCAACGAGTAATGAACAGATAACGTCGGAGCAGACTGTCATAACCGTCGGTCTGAAACGCACTGTTGCTGTGAGGCAGCAGACTATCGAAAATATCAGTCAGCATGCGGCCGGCCTTGACATCGCTGAATTCCGCATCGGCCGACGATGTGATCTCTCCGTTGGCAGCCGCATAGTCCACTGCTCTGCGCAGAAAATCGGCTGAACGTGTCTCCCTGAAATACCGACGGATATTGTCACCGACTGTAGGGCATTCACGAGGCAGCATCTCCTTCCCGACAGCATCAAGCAACGCCGAACTGAAGCGGGAGAATGCACTGCTCCATCGATCGTTTTCCATAGATTCAAGCTCTTCAGCCGAAAGGAATCTATCGGCCGGCAGCTCTCCTTCGCCCTGCCTCCTCATCAGTCTTTCATCCTCATCGCCAATATCATCAAACAGTGTCATAAACTGATCACTGAATCCGTTGATAAGCGTGAAATAATTATTTTCTGCAAGATTTCTGACTGCCACCGGATTTCCAGCAACCCTGATGCGCGAATATTCCACCCAGTCGGGTGGGATCAGCCCCTGAGGAATAGCGCCGATCAAATCCAGAGAAAATGCAGTGGAGGGCAACTCGCGTCTGTACTCTCCTGGATTGGGATCTATGCATGCCGACCTCTGACGGATACGTTTTATACGGTCAAGATAGCGGCCGCACAGTCCACTCACCGAATCGTAAAAATGTTGTGTTTCATTTTCAATCCTGCTCGCCACGCGGGCATAAGCGTCATGGACAAAATATGCCTTCAGACGCGAAAGCAGACTGTTGGCCCGCCGGCGGCGCCACCATATCCTGACAATTTCCGCCAACGACGGCACAAAGAACATGGCCACATACCAATATGCAGCAAATCGCCTGACACGGCCAAGGTCCACTATCCCGTCAGAAGACAGCCATGATAGAACCGGCACTATTCCAAGAGCGAAAATAATGCCGCCGACTATACAGCGTGCAGCGATAGCCATACCTGTCGACTGTCGGCCGAGATGCGCTGCCAGATCCTTGAGCGTCTCCTCCTTCAATGTCGTGCACGCCCCGCCGCTCTCGCCGCTTGAATTATCTATATCAGCCACATAAGCGGAATGATAGTCGTCAAAACTCTGACGCGCTTTCGATGGTATGAAATTGTCGGAAATATAGTCCCAGAACTGCACCTCAAGCTGACGCCGGACAGATCCACGCTGCACGGAAATATTCTGCTGCAAGGCCGCCAGTTCCTCTTCTATGTGGATGAGCGCTCCGCTGTCGGGCGTCACTTCACGGATCAACCTTCGCAGATTGGCCCTGAGCGTTTTGCAAGTATTGGCCGTCGCACGTCGGCGCGCCGCTGCCATACCCTGCAATGCAACCCTGGTCGAATCATCTATCCGCGAATAGACTTCCCTCATGAAGTTGACCGGAAGATAACGCAGATATTTATGATAATACCGCTTTTTAAGTGTCGGAGATGCCATATCCTTCAACGGATCAGGATCTGGATCCGGAAGCTTTATAGACTCGATGTCGATAGGTTCAAGATCATTGATACTCTTGAGCATCCCCTTGATATCAAGAAATTCCCCGGCAGACAGTTTTTGAGACTGATCAATCTTCTTCTCACCTTTACGGACGCTCCTGAAAGTTTCCAGAATATCTGATGCTATCTTGCGCCGGTCGCGCTCATCCTCAAGCGCCATGTCAAAAAAGACCGATGTGGCGCCCATCGACATATAAAAACTGTCGGCCGAGGCAGTGCCGCTGATGAGAGGATGCACTGCGTTGCAGGCATAATAAATATGCACGATGCACTGAAACAAGTATTCGGCCGTCTTTTTGCTGTCAAGAAGCGGATAGCTGCACTGAGTGCGGTTCTGCACATCCTGATAAAGTATCATCCTGTCGTAGCCGCGGGTCACCGGATTATCTCTGGATGTTTCGATTTCATGCAGCAGACGCTTGTAAGCTTTCCTGCTCCCGACATCATGGGAATTGACGTCGCACGGAATGAAAAGCATGCCGGTTATTTCCATTCCCTGATGTACATGGTGAGGCAAAATGCGTCCCTTCTCCTTCTGCAGCAAAAGGGCGAGAGAAGCGAACAGCACCCGGCTCGACTGCTCGGTGATATCACCGATAATTACGACACTGACCGTGCGGAACGGTTCGGCATCCGACTGCCTTAGCATCCTGATAAAACGACCGCCCTCCCTGACTATTCTTTCCTGAAACGCATAAACCGCTTTGGCTCCGTCCACGGGGTCATCACTCTCCGGTGGCATGAAAGGCATCTGTGAATACAGCCAGTAATTGCCGCTGATATTGCTTCGACGCTCAGCCCGGCGCTCCTCAGCCCTCTCTTCAGGATTAATTTCGACAAAGTCACTGACCACTGTCCGATGACCGTCACCCGCTGACACTATGCCGTCGTAATCACGCTGAATAGCGATATTATCGTTTTCAGCAGGCGCCACATCGGCATGCACTTCCACATGGCTCATCCCTCGGATAAGCCCTGCGAAAATATCACGCCTTTGTGAAGGCTGTGTCAGATCGATAATCCAGAGCGGCAACATAAAAACCAGACAGGACTGTTCAGCGTATGAAATCGTGGACTGTAGGATACTTCTCTTTCAGCAGACCGAACAGCGTCAGATACAGACGCGACGCCTCCGGACTCTGGGCTGAGCGTGATGAAGACATCAGCTCCTCAAGCAGTTTATGGTGACGAGCAGGATAGATGTCTTTCAGGATCTCTTCGCCAGTACGGCCATTAAGGCCATCGGCCGGGGGAGCTACGCTTGTCAGAAGCGCCGACAGCAGATTGTCGAACGTCTCGCCGAAACGGTAATTGTGGTAGCATCTGCTGAAACGCTCGAACTGCGCGGCGAGATCGCATCCTTCGATCTCAAGATATAGTTTACGCGATTTGTTGCGCAGACGCAGTGCCGGATGACCTTCGATCACACTGAATGCCTCCGGAAGAGCTACGCTTATATACTGATTGTTGCTGGCATTAGTCAGCAGCATCATGGTCGTGAAATTCTCCGGCTCGAATTCGTCGGCATGGAACAACGACTTTGTTTCATCGTCAAACTTATTGAGCAGCATCATCTTGGCCAGCGCATGGTGTTGCGGAAGCACCTCTTCAGGCAGGTCGGATGCACTGAGCTTGTCGAGATGCTGTGCGAACGAATGGTGAAAATGGTATTTCTCTCTGAACGAAGCCTTCTCGTAAACCGTACGCAGTGAGTCGTATATACGGTAATCCTCCAGTGCGAGGCCATATTTCGATTTCAACACCAGAGCTGTATTCTCGTCACCTCCCTCCACGAACCGGTGGCGGGGATTTCCTGTCTGGAAGCCGAGCATGTCATGGGCGAGAGTACGGTTGGGAGCTACAAACACAAGATGTTCCTCCTTGTTGGTCGTGCCGATACGGTTGCTGTTGTAGCTGAAGAACAGAGCCGGATTAAGGCTGCGTCTCACTTCGTCCTTCTCCATGTTGGTCAGATCCGCAAAGAAATCCGAGACCTTCTGTTCGTACCAGCGCCCCTGTGCCTCCTTGTCATTGCGCAGCCTGCGGTCAAAAACATCGCTTGCTATGGCAAGGAAATCCTCAATCAGCTTCTCCGACATACGGTCGGCGAGCACCGGATTTGTAAAGAAACGGGTGCGGATTGTCGGCTCCGACTTCTTTTTGCTCCTCTTATCCACTTCGCCGTCGAAGCTATAGACATATTGTCCGGCAGCAAGAGCCTTGTTGACACCGGGATCCTGGGAATTATAGACCTCGTCGTCGATAAGCTTAGCGAGCGACTGACGTATAGCGCTCTCCTGCTTATCTCGGCTTGAGGGCACTACCAGATTGTAAAGCCGTCCGAAGAAATTGTCGGGGATCCATCCGTTAGCGTCACAGATATTTTTAAGTTGCGGCAGATATACCGTCGTCACGTCGAGCGAAGCGTCTCCGAACTGGTTGGGAAGCTTAATTGAGTATAACTCCGAGGCTTCTCTTGACATCTCGGCCGCTTTGCCGCGCACCTTCTGAAGAGCCGCCTTGATCACTGCCATCTCGCTGTTGCGCTCGTCAAGACACAGCTCCTTCTTGATATCGTCGGCCCAATCGCTTAAAGCTGTTTCAATAGCGAGAGTAACGTAGTCGTTGAGCTCCGCTATATATTTTCTTATCTCCTCGCGGTTATGCTCTTTGAAGAGTCTCTCATAGGGGGTTATCTCACCGGCTTTTTCAAACCATACCCTGACGTTGGCTTCGCGTTCATTTAGATCAGCTTTATGGTCATTAACCTTCTGCCTGTCTCTCTCAAGCTGCTCCACGACGTGACGGCGTACGGAGTCGAAGGCGTCCTGGGCGTAGATAATGCCGTGCTCTCTGATGAGATTCTCAGCCTTGTCCCAAAGGGCATCTTTCATGACGCTGACAAGATGCTCACGGTTCTCACCCTTAGAGTAACGACTGAGATTTGATTTCACATTCTCGATATACCCTTGTATCGTATCGAAATCCAGTTCGGCACAGAGCCTATAATCATCATAGCTCTGCGACTGCAGCGCCGTTTCCAGATCCGACGACTGTATCAGCCGGGCGCCGAGCGATCCGCTGCCGTTGCCGAGCTGTTCAAATAGCGAGTCGGCCATCCTGGCAGCCTGTTCCTCCGGGAAAGAATGATTTTCATTGAGAAGCCAGTCGCGCAGCAGGTCGCGACGCAAGCGCGCATGCATATACTTGCGCATCTGCTCTTCAGGTTTCTGAAGCGACACATACCCCATCGGCACAAGGAAATCGTGATGGTCGCGTTCCATTATATCGTTGATATAATTGTCAATATCAGAGCGGAATGCCGCTCCGGCAGCACTGTTATGGACATGATAGAGCATTTCGGCCGTGTTGCGGTACATGGTCTGAGTGTCGCCCAGACTTGTGCCCTTGTCGGTCTGCACATCGACGGGGATAAGATAATAGAACGGGCAATAGCGTCGTTCATTATCGATCAGACTATAGTCTTTCTGAAACGCCAGACGGTGCATCAGAGTGTTGCGTTTGAGATCATAGCTCATCTCTTTCAGGGCTTCCATCTCCTTGAACACTCCGAAAGCATTGAGAGAGTATTTTTCCTCAGTAGCGTTGCAGTCGATATATACCTTAGGCATGTACATGGTCAGCACCAGCTGCGGATCGCCGTTGCCTACGATCTGATTGTGGAGCTGATTGACGTGATAAAGCACATCGTTGACTATGCCGGATCCCGTGCCTCCGAGAGTGCTGCACACCACCCAGTAGAAGATAATGCAGTCCTCGCCGCCCACTGTCTTCACATCATTGAGCCCCGAAATGGCTGTCTGTAATTTCTCCTGAAAATTCGTCAGGGCATGGGCAAACGCGATACGCGACTTCATACGGAAAGCTCCAGCACCGAATGCGAGCGGCTGATCAGGAATCTTCGCCGCGACCTCGCGGGAGCAGCCTTCGAGAATACGCTTGTTGATCAGCACATCAGGCGCGGATTTCGCCTCATAATAGATGGCCTGGGGATTTGCCTGTCCGAGATTGATCAGATCGGACTGCGTGCTGATAAAAGGCACTCTTCCCTTCTCAAACGACTCACGGTTGCGCCGGTTGGCCTCGTCAATGTCGCGCTGGTCAGTGTCAATGAAGAGAAAACGATAGCTGTCATTCATCTGCTGCATGCGCGATTTGGCGGCTGTCTCGTTCTTGAAACGCTTCTCATAGACCTTCTCCTTAATTTTCGACACGGTCTGGCATCCGGCGCCGCCGAGTCCGATGAAGATATGTTTCTCGTTTGCCATTATGGGGTGATTTTTATGATTTGTCGGTTATTTTGATGGTTTCATCTTTATCCTTATGTAGTGAGTGGCCGCTCCGTCTTTAGGGCCGCATGTCAGATCCACTCTGCCTCCCCTGTCGTTGAACCGTCCGCTGCAGTCGCCCTTGCGCGTCCCTTTGTATGCCTGTCCCTGCGTCCTGCGCCATGAGAAACATGGCTTTGTCCATGGAAGCCATGGATTGCTCTTGACGCGGCACAACTCAACCTGCCATTCGCAGTCGATCACGCTGCATCCTCCGTTACCACCTTTGCCTACGGCAAGTCGGGTAAGGGATTTTGGATGACGTGTCGATCCAACCTGTTCGTGATCCTCGTCGAAGATCGTCACATCGGCATTGATCTTCGTCCGGCTGTTGCGTTTTACCGCCGACATTACCCACATCAGATAGAGCGCCAGCAACGCCAGAATCACGCAACATAGCCAGAACGGCAGGAAGAAGGTCCACACCCAGCGGTCGGCAGGATTTGCCGCCGCTGGGATCGGCTTTACTATACCGAGCTTTATAAGCTCCTCGTCAAAAGGCGTCGGCAGGCTGACAGCGATGCAGACACTATCGTCGAAATGATGAAAACCCCATGAGTCGTGTCTGATCTGGCCGAGCTTCTCCTCTACATCACGCCTGTCGGTGGTGATCATAGCGTCCTCGTTGACAACCAGCCTGAATCCCGGCTGCGTTATTGCTGCAGTATCTACAGTCAGTTCCTGATACAGTCGCGAAGGCTCCCAGGAGATCTCCGCCTTAACATTGCCGTCGATATCCACATCAGTGACAAGTCTCACCGGATTGCTCCTGTTCTCGGCATCAATGATTGCCTTGAGCTTGGTCATCATGATCGACCGTTTCAACTGTTCGAACCACTGGGAAATCATCTGGCCGGGATTACTCAACGACACGATCTCAAGGCGACTGTCACCGGCACTAAATACTCTGTCCTTCAACTGGTCCAGACAATATCCCGGAGCCTTTGTCCCCGGATTGAGACAGAGAGCCGTCGGGCGGAAATAGCTGCCATAAGATGCTGAATTGACAGCCTGCGAGAGCTTATCGAGCTGCTCGTCCGACAGACAGCGGGCCGTGGGAGACGAACCGGGCACATCGTTGCAGAAATCGGTTATGATCACCACTACATTGATTTTATATTCACGATTGGTGTTCATCGACTCTGCTGTGGCTCCCACAGCGGCCTCAATATCGGTATAAGCCTTGAAGTCCCTGCTATAGCTCGGATTGGAATAGATACATGACACATTTTTCTCAAGAGCATCCTTGACCGGTCGGGAGATTATGCCGCAATAGTCCATCGCACTCGTTATCGCCTCGGCCCCGAACGGTATCACGTCGAAACGGTCGCCGTCGGGCAATGCCCTGACAAACTCCCGGAGTGACCCCGTCACGGCCGGGGCATATTTGTTCATCGAGCCGGAGACATCAATGGCAAAAATATAATGGGCCTTGGATTTCGACAACTCGTCGCGGTACAGTTCGCTCAATTTCGGGAACTGCTCATTTATGTAAGCATTCGGATTATTGTCAGAATCAAGCCCATAGGCCGGAAACGCCAGTATTATGGCCATGACACATGATATTACTGCGGTTCTCAACATTTTTAATGTCACTGTGTTTAAGGATTTCCATTCGGGGCAAAATATCCCGACAAAAAGTGTGATTCCGCAAATTTACAGAATATTCTCAATTCTCCAAACTTTTTAACAACACATTTCGCTCACCGCGCTTTTTTGACTGTCGGGGGCAATATGGAGAGAAACGGCACGTTATCATCAGTGATGGACATCATAAGGCAGACGATACTTGCAATCACCGTGACGGCGGCCACTGCGACAGCCGGCGCGGCTGACTTCGGCCACGGCCCGCTCAACCGCCCGTATTCTGACGGCCGGGCGTGGCATCTGGGCTTTTCAGTCGGAGCGCATGCGCAGGATCTTACGCTGACTCACAGCGGCTACGTGACGGAGGATGGCCGCACATGGTTCATGGAGCAGCCTGCGTATTCGCCCGGATTCTGCGTGGGGGGCCTGGTGGATTTCCGGCTCAACGACTATTTCAACATACGCATCGCCCCGGGCCTGTGGCTCGGAAACCGCGAGATAAAGATGCTCGACACTACGCTGGGAGCGGAGGAGCGGGAGAACATGAAGTCGACATTCGTCGTAGTGCCGGTCGACGTTAAATTCTCATCGGTGCGTTATCTCAATTCACGCCCTTATCTGACAGCTGGCGTCATGCCGGCAGTGGACGTCACAAAGAAGCGCAGCAACCTTATAAAGCTCAAATCGGCCGATCTTTATCTGACCGTTGGAGTGGGATGCGACTTCTATCTGCCATACTTCAAGCTCAATCCCGAGATAAAATTCTGCTTCGGCATGACCGACGTGCTCCAGCGGAAGCGCCCTGATCTGGCCGATGATCCCCAACGGATGGACATCACACGCTCGCTGCTCAAAGCGCGCTCCAAAATGATTGTCGTAACCTTTTACTTCGAATGATAAGGCGTATTCTCATATCTGTGGCGATACTGACTGGCTTATGTACTGCGGTGCACGCGCAGACCGACCCTTTGCTCTCGCAGTATTATGATGTAAGATCGTTCTACAATCCGGCAGCCACTGGCACTACCGACATGATGCGCTTCCGGTTGGGATCACGCATGCAGTGGGTGGGCATCGACAATGCGCCAAGGGCATTCATTGGAGTTGCCGAGACACCTTTCAAAATCGGGAAGCGACGGCTGGGCGCCGGGCTCATCGTGCGCCAGGAGAAGCAGGGGCTTTATGACGATCTCAACATGGGCCTCCAGCTCAGTTATCACCTGAAACTTTTCGGAGGCACACTGTCGGTCGGCCTGCAGCCGGGGGTGCTCAACGAGAAGTTCCGCGGCTCGGAGGTCTACATACCGGCCGACGACGAATACCACGACGACACCGACGAAGCCATACCGCGCATAGACATCAGCGGCTCCGCCTTCGACCTCGGAGCGGGGCTCTACTACCGGCGGCAAAGCTTCTGGGCGTCCGCATCGGTGACGCATCTCAACTCGCCGACCGTCACTTTCTCCACCGACTCCCCCGCCTCTTCACGCGCCGGAGAAGACGATTCAGACGACAGCGGAGGCGATACGCCGGCCGACGGCGCGACAACCGGCGGGGAATACGAATTCCAGGCCCGTCGCACGCTATATTTGATGACCGGAGGCAATATTCAGATTCCATCAACGTTATTGGAAGTGATACCCACTGCCATGATGGCTACGGATTTCAGATTCACCAGAGTCACGGCTACGGCACGGCTGCGCTGGAAAAAGATGATTTCTCTGGGAGTAGGTTATCGCCACGACGACGCTCTGAGCATCAGTCTGTCGGGCGAGTTCCACGGATTCTATCTCGGATATGCCTACGACTACCCCACCGGCAAAATCTCCCGCGCCAGCTCCGGCAGCCACGAGATCTTCGCGGGCTATGCCCTGAAACTTGATCTGGGCGACCGGAACCGCCACAAGCAGAAGAGCATCAGATTTATGTAGCAGACAACACCGACAGCAGTATAACGCATATGACATCAGACATCAGGACATATATCGCGGCAGCCGCGGCGGCAATGACGCTCGCCTCATGCGCCTCCGGAAGCCGCAACGCATCGGGCGGCGAACTCACCGGAGTGGGCGCCGCGACATGGGCCGAGCCGTCGCCCTACGGCATGGTGCTCGTGGATCGCGGATCCATCAAGGCAGGGCCGCAGGAAGCAGACTCGCTCTGGGGACTCCGGGCCGATGCCCACGGCATCTCTGTCGACGCCTTCTGGATGGACGAGACCGAGGTGACCAACGCCGAATACAAACAGTTCGTCTACTGGGTGCGCGACTCCATCATACGCGAACGCCTTGCCGACCCCGCTTACGGCGGCAACGAAGAATACAAGATCGACGAAGACCGCGACGGCAACCCCGTCACCCCGCATCTCAACTGGGCCAAACCCATACCCTGGCGCAATCCCGACGAGGACGAGCAGAGAGCCATAGAGAGCCTCTACCGCACCAATCCGATCACCGGCACACGCGAGCTCGACGACACGCAGCTCAACTACCGCTATGAAGTCTACGACCAGTCGGAAGCTGTCAAACGCAAATACCGGCGCGACCCGCGAAGACGCGAGTACAACACCGACCGTCCGACGCCCACCGACGTACCCGTAATCACCAAGGACACCGCATGGATCGACGAGGACGGCGAAATAATCCGCCGCACGATCTCACGCGCCCTCTCCAGCGAATATGACTTTGTAAACACCTACATAGTCAACGTATATCCCGACACCACCGCGTGGATCAACGACTTCGACAACGCCTACAACGAGCCTTACGTCAGGATGTACTTCTCCCACGGCGGCTACAACGACTATCCTGTGGTCGGCGTCAGCTGGGAGCAGGCCAACGCCTTCGCCGCATGGCGCACGGCGTTCCTTCGCCGCTCCATCGGGCGCGAGGGAGTGCATGTGGAGCCTTACCGTCTGCCCACGGAGGCCGAATGGGAATACGCCGCCCGCGCAGGAGTCAGCGACAACAAATATCCCTGGGAAGGCGATCTGCCGCTGACCGAAGAGAAAGGCTGCTTCTACGCCAACTTCAAGCCCCAGGAGGGCAACTACGTGCAGGACGGCCACATTATCACCTCGCGGGTGGGCACATACGCCCCCAATGACTTCGGACTCTACGACATGGCGGGCAACGTCAGCGAGTGGACCTCGACCGCCTACACCGAGGGAGTGTCGAAGCTCACCAACGACCTCAACCCCGAATACCGCTACAAAGCCGCACCTGACGATCCATACCGTCTCAAACGCAAGATCGTGCGCGGCGGATCCTGGAAGGACGTAGCCCACAATATACGCTCCGACATACGGATGTGGGAGTATCAGAACGAACAGAGGTCATTCATCGGCTTCCGCTGCGTGCGCACCAATATCGGCTTCGCCAAGGGCCAGGGCTACAACAAGAAAAGAAAGTGATTATGGGAAAGATCAAACGATACCGCAACGTAGTGGAGCGCTTCCTCTCCGGTGAGAACGGACAGCGTTTCTTCAATATCACCTATTCCGTAGGCGCCGCTATAGTCATCCTTGGAGCCCTCTTCAAAATATTGCATCTGTCGGGAGGCGACACCCTTCTGTCGATCGGCATGGGCACGGAGGTGCTGATGTTCATACTCACCGCATTCGACCGTCCCCCGCGCGAACCCGACTGGGAGCACATTCTCGCCGGAAGCAACGCCGTCCAGGCGACGCCCGTGGTCGCGACAGCAACGTCGGGGGCGCCCACATCAGCGGCAGCGGCTCCCGCCCCCGCCGCCACCCCGCTTCCGACAGCCTCGCAGGCCGGATCCTCGCAACCCGCAGTAATGCCTGCCGGAACCGTCGTGGCAGTGAGTGGCGCGGCATTTCCAGCCGAAGCCTCACAGCAGGTAGAGCAGAGCGTGAAGGCCATCGGCGACACTCTCGACGGCTATATCGAACAGATGAGCGCTCTCAACCGCAACATATCGGGCCTCAATACCATCTACGAGATACAGCTCCGCAGCGTATCGGCACAGCTCGACGCATTCGAGAGCGTCAACCACGGAATGAAGGAGATGCGGCAGATGTATGAGGAGACAGCCCGCCGGAGCGAACTGTACCGTCAGGAAGCAGAGAAACTGACTGACCACATGCAGCAGCTCAACCAGGTCTACGAGCGGATGCTCCAGGCCATGACCGTAAACATGTCGAAACGGCAGACAGACTGATCCATGGCAGCTTCGTTATCACGCATGTCGCCACGTCAGAAGATGATAAACCTGATGTATATCGTCCTGACAGCCATGCTCGCGCTGAACGTCTCAAGCGACGTGCTCGACGGCTTCACACAGGTAGAAGAGGGTCTCGACCTCTCGAACCAGACCGTCACGCACCGCAACGCCGCCGTATACGAAGCGCTCGCCATAGCCGCCGAAAACAATCCCGACAAGGCCGCAGCATGGCACAGACGCGCTACGGAGATACGCGACGAAGCCACGTCGCTTACCGCTCTTGTCGACTCACTCAAACTGGCTATCGTGCAGTACGTCGACGGAGAGGATGCCACGCTCGACCGTATTGACAACCGCGAGAATCTCGAAGCTTCGTCGGTAGTGATGCTCAATCCGCTGACGCGCAACGGCGCGCGCCTGCGCAACCGTGTCGAGAGATTCAGAGACATGGCTGCGGCTGCCGTCAACGACTCCGTGAAGCGTCAGGGCATAGCACAGATGCTCGATACCGAAAAAAAACGCACCGAAGGTTCGGACGTAGAGCGCAACTGGGAAAACGTACGTTTCGAGAACCAGCCGGTAGTGGCAGCGGTGGCTCTGCTGACCAAGCTGCAGAACGACATACTCTATGCCGAAGGCGAGGCCATATCGTCGCTGCTGTCGGCAGTCGACGCCGGCGATGTCCGCGTCAACTCGCTGAAAGCATTCGTCATCCCGGAGTCGCGCTACGTGATGCGCGGCAGCCGGTATGCCGCCGACGTTGTGCTCGCGGCAGTCGACACCACAGCCCGTCCGGTCATGGTCATAGGAGGCAAACGTTTTGAGCCCGGCATGGCACGGTATGAATTCTCACCGTCGGCAAGCGGCGACTTCAAGCTGACAGGCACGCTCGAAGTGCCCCTCGGCGACGGCACCGTCGCATCCCACCCCTTCGAATCGGGTTACACCGTGATCGAACCGACAGCCGCCGTATCGGCAACGATGATGAATGTGCTATACGCCGGCATCGACAACCCTATTGACATCGCCGTCCCCGGCACTGCCACCGATCACGTATCCGCCGCCATGACAGGGGGCCAGCTGATGCGCAACGGAGCCCACTGGATCGCCAGGCCCGACGCGAAAGCATCCGAGGCCGTCATAAAAGTCAGCGTCAACGGCGCACTGGGCGGCTCACAGCCTGTCGCCACACATACGTTCAAAGTGCGTCAGCTCCCCGATCCGTCGGCATATATAGCAGTCAAGTCGGCCGACGGCCGTGCGGAACGTTATCGCGGAGGCCGTCCGATAACGAAAGCCTCGCTCCTCGCATCGCAGGGACTTGGAGCCGCGATCGACGACGGTGTACTCGACATCGACTTCAAAGTGCAATCGTTCGAGACCGTTTTTTTCGACTCCATGGGCAATGCCATGCTTGAGAAATCCGACGGCGCCGACTTCTCGCGCCGTCAGCTCGAAAGCTTCCGGCGTCTGTCGCGCGGGAAACGGTTCTTTATATCACGTATAAAAGCCACCGGGCCCGACGGCTCCGAGCGCACTCTCAGCCCCGTGGAAGTAATTGTCAACTGAATTTATTCCGTATCAGTATATGAAACGCATATTGATAGCTATAATCCTGATGGGCGCCGCAATGCCCGCTGTCATGGCTCAGAAGAGCGTCAGCAGCGGCATAAGCCGCAGAAGCACGACAACCGACACCCGTCGCGGTCCGAAAGATTCCAGAGCCACCCAGACCGCAGGCAACGCCGAGACCAGAATGACCGATCCGGCATGGATGAAGGTGGTCTATCGGTCGCTTGACCTCAACGACGCGGCCAACGCCGTGCTCTATTATCCTGAAGAGGCTGCCGACGGACAGGACAATCTGTTCAGGCTGATGCTCCGACAGATAGCCGCCAACAACCTCCCGGCCTACGAGTATCTCGACGGACGTGAGAATTTCACCGATGCAAACCGCCTCAACGTAAAAGAAATGCTTGAACGGTTCCAGATCACATATGCCGACGCGAAAGGCTCCACTGAAAAACGTCCGCTGTTCGATATCGCCGATGTCGACATGCCCTCTACAGAGATACTCAGCTATTTCATCATAGAGAGCAACGAGTTCGACCGTCGCGACTCGCGCATGCGGCGCCGCATCGAAGCGATATGCCCGGTGCTTCACCGCACGGAAGAGTTCGGCCAGGACGCCGTCAGATATCCGATGTTCTGGGTGAAATATGACGACCTTAAGCCCCACCTGGCGCTTACGACCGTGTTTCTGAACGATGAGAACCACGTGGCATCCTCCACTCTCGAAGATTTCTTCAACCTCAACCTCTACAACGGTGAGATCTTCAAGACACGCAATCTGCGCAACCGCTCCATGTCGCAGCTCTATCCCGACCCCGATGACCTCAAGCACGCACGCGACAGCATCGACCGCCGCATCGACGCCTTTGCCGACGCCCTCTGGGTGCCGTCGCCCGAAGAGATCGAGCGTCAGAAAGAGCTGAAAGAGGCTTCCGACACTACAGCAGTGGCCTCCGACAGCAAAAAGTCACGCCGGCTGAGCGCTGCACGCAATTCGACGAAGAAAGCCGAGAAGAAAGTGAAGACAGAGTCGCGCAGCCGACGTTCGACCCCGGCCGCTACCCGCAGCGTGCGCAACAGGCGCAAATGATATTGCTGCACCGCGATACGAAAAGATATTACCTACGACGTTCCAGCTGACGCGCTCAGTCGGGACGTCGTTCTATATGGGCTCCGAGAGCGTTGAGACGGATGTCGATATTCTCGTAGCCGCGGTCGATCTGCGAGATATTGCCGATCTCGCTCGTGCCCTTTGCCGACATGGCCGCAAGCAGCAGCGCGATACCGGCGCGTATGTCGGGCGACAGCATGCGGTTGGCCTTGAGAGTGTTCTTATGGTCAAGGCCGATGACCACAGCACGGTGAGGATCGCAGAGCATTATCTGCGCGCCCATGTCGATAAGCCTGTCGACGAAGAAAAGACGGCTCTCGAACATCTTCTGATGTATCAGCACCGATCCGC
>CALHWU010000180.1 GCA_938039795.1 uncultured Muribaculaceae bacterium | reverse complement strand
CATGAGGCCGCCATAAACACCCATGACAAGGCTACGACGGCATATATAAGCTTAATTAACTTTCGCATACATTGAAAACGCACAATACACCCGAATATTTTACTACCTTTGCTCTCTATGGACACAAAAATCATCACTACATCTGATACGGCCGGTTTCAGCCTCGTCGAGCGGCTGCTTACCGAAGCTTTTCCCGAAGATGAGCGTCGGCCGCTCGATGCTTTCCGGCGCCTTGCGGACCACGATGGCCGTTTCAGCGTGATCCTGCTGTCGGACGGCGCGGTTACGGCAGGATTCATCACCGTATGGGATTTCGACGATTTCCGCTACGTGGAGCATTTCGCCATCTTACCGGAAATGCGTTGCCACCGTTACGGCGCCCGCGCCCTCGAAACGCTGCTGGCATCCGACCGCCGGCCGGTGGTGCTTGAGGTAGAGATGCCTGAGGATGAGCTCACCGCCCGACGTGTTGGTTTCTATACCCGCAGCGGGTTCGCCATGCTGCCCGACGACTACATTCAGCCGCCATACCGCCCCGGAGGCGCGTCATTGCCGATGAAAATAATGGCCTGGGCGCCCGACGGAGTCCGCCTCCCCTCGTTCAGCCATATACGCCTGATGCTCCACCGCGAGGTCTATGGTGTCACGAATCCATAATTTTTTTATTTCAAAAATGGTACAAAAAGGTTAAATCTTCGCAGAAACAGGAATAATAAGGAATTATTGACTACTTTTGTAGCGAATAATTCCAAACACAGTGACACTCGATCTCTTCTTCACGACAATTGCGGGGGCCATGAAGCAATTCGACGCCGGCATGTTGCTGGCCGTAAACGGCCTAAACACTCCCTGGCTTGACCAGATAATGTGGGTTGTGACCAATCGCTTCGCTTGGATCCCCCTTTATGTGGCGCTCGCCCTATATATCGTCAGACTCGACTGGCGCAAAGGCCTCATGTGCCTGGCGTTCATCGGTCTGCTCATCCTTGCCGTCGACCAGACGATAGCATCCCTGATACGTCCGCTCGTCGGACGCCTGCGCCCCTCGTGGGACACTGCCATGTTCGGCGATTCGCTCCATCTTGTCAACGGCTACCGCGGAGGCATGTATGGCTTCCCGTCATGTCACGGCGCCAACTCCTTCGCCCTCTCCACATTCATCATACTGTATCTGCGCACCCGCCATGCGGCCATAGCCATGACGCTCTGGGCGCTCCTCCATGCCGGATCGAGAGTATATCTCGGCGTACATTACCCCGGCGACATCTTCGTGGGAGCCTTGATCGGTATCGGCTATGCCTTCCTGTTTTACAGGCTGATGACTTTCTCCGCCCGAATGCTGCCGCAGTTCCTTCAGTCGACCGGCGGCGTCAGGATCGCTTCCTGAGGCTTTATCTTGCGCCAGTCCATTTCCCCTATGATCTCTGCGGCATCAACCGGCTCTGGCCGGTCGATTATGCCGGCTGCGCATGCCAGACGGCCTATTACGGCCTGAGGCCTCACGCCTCTCTCGCGCAACGAACCGAGCGAGGCTGCCGAGTCGCGCTTCGACAGCCGCTGTCCCGCCTCATTGACCAGCAGCGGCACATGGGCAAATTCCGGAGTCTCGAATCCCAACAGGCGATAGAGATAGAGCTGCTGGGCTGTGGAGAGCGACAGATCGCATCCGCGCACCACCTCTGTCACCCCCATCAGTGCATCGTCGGCCACCACTGCGAGCTGATAGGCCCACGCCCCATCGGCGCGCCTCACCACAAAATCGCCGCAATGATCAGTCAGCACCACGCTCCGGCGTCCGAACACCCTGTCGGTGAACGAGATCTCCTCGTCGGGCACCCTGACACGCAGGGCATGCGGCTCCGTCACAGCCCTCCGCTCCGATTCGCCTGCAGCCATCCGCTCCGGCCGGCACGTCCCGGCATAGACTATCCGTCCGTCAGTCTGATGCGGAGCTTGCGTCGCCATGATGTCGGCGCGCTTGCAGAAACAGGGATAGAGCACACCCTGCTCACGCAGACGCTCAAGCATATCATTGTAGATCTCTCCGCGAAGACTCTGGCTGTAAGGGCCCGACGGTCCCCGTCCGGCAGTGCCCCCCTCGTCCCAGTCGAGTCCGAGCCACCGCAGGTCATCCTCGATCTGCAGCGCATACTGCTGTCTGGACCGCTGCGGGTCGAGATCCTCTATGCGCAATATCCACCGGCACCCCGCCTTACGTGCCGACAGCCACGAAATGAGGGCGGTGAACGCGTTGCCCAGATGCATGCGCCCCGACGGCGATGGAGCGAACCGCGCCGCTCCCCTTGTCAGATCATTCTCCATAGACTCTTGCTGCTTCCTCTTCCCGAAAACAATCCCGTCCCGGGAATCCTCTGCAAATATACTGTGAATGTCTAACACGGCCAAATTCTCATTGGCCGCGGCCCCTGCAATTATCGTACCCGTCCAACCTGTCCCGATTATATATGCGTGGAGATTTTTTGGTCGAGTTGTCGGTTTTTTTGTATATTTGCGACGTCTTATGAAAACCGCCAATACTAAAGTCACCATAACCAAAGAGCAACTGGCACCGATGCCGATTGTGGAGTATTCGTCGCCCATCACGGTGATCGATACGCCCGAAGCCGAAGCGGCGGCGCTCGCAAGAATCCGGCTCAATCCTGTAGTGGGATTCGACACGGAGACGCGCCCGTCGTTCCGCAAAGGGCACCCTAACAAAGTGGCCCTCATGCAGGTATCGACCCACGAAGAATCCTTCCTGTTCCGCCTCAACCTCCTCGGCTTCTCCGATGCGATGAAAGAGTTCGTCGAGGACGCCGGCACGCAGAAAGTCGGCCTGTCGCTCAAAGATGACTTCCACGTGATGCACCGCAACTCCGATTTCGAGCCGCGCGGATTCATAGATCTGCAGAAAATCGTCAACCAGTGGCGCATATCCGACTCAAGCCTCCAGAAAATCTACGGCATACTGTTCGGACGGCGCATATCGAAAGGACAGAGGCTGAGCAACTGGGAAGCTCCCTCGCTCACCCCCGCACAGCAGCACTATGCGGCTATCGACGCATGGGCGTGCCTAATGATCTACGAGCATCTGACCCAAGGAAAGTTTGACCCCGAGGCCTCTCCCTATCTTACAGAAATAATTCCTGACCCACAGCCATGAAACGATCCACCCTCATACCGCTGCTGCTACTCATATATCTGGGAGTAATGGCATACATCGGACGCGGAGAGCTCGCGCAGGGGCGCTACCTCTATTATTTCGGCATCATAGCTCTGACGCTCGTATGCATTGTGGCGCTCCATTTCACCCTCAGGCGCCGCGAACGCAACCGTCGCAAATAACAGCTTCGGGAACAATATCAACATGAAACATCAGCGGGGCGCCCGTCCAGATCGGATCGGGCGCCCCGCCGGCGTTATCGGGTCACGGTCGGCTTATTTACCGCCGGGCATGTTGATATCGGTGGTTTCGGGCTTGTCGTCGGCGAGGAGGCCACGGTTTCGCAGAAGAGCTTCCACGCGGGGCTCGCGGCCGCGGAATTTCTTGTAGAGCTCCATCGGATCCTCCGTTCCGCCGGCCTCAAGCACATATTTCTTGAATGCAGCGGCAGTCTCGGGATCAAAGATTCCTTTCTGCTTGAACAGCTCGAATCCGTCGGCATCAAGCACTTCGGCCCAGAGATATGTGTAGTAGCCGGAGGCGTAACCTTCATCGCCGAAAATGTGTTTGAAATAGGGCGAGCGGTAGCGGAATGTAAGCTGTTCGGGCATGCCGAGTTTCTCGGCCACTGAGTTCTCGAAGCCCATCACGTCGATATCGCCTTCGGGCTTGAGATGACCCCAGTTAAGGTCGAGAAGGGCTGCTCCTACGAGTTCGGCCGTCATGAAGCCCATGTTGTGTTTTGATGCGGCGTTGATTTTCTGCACAAGAGAGTCGGGAATCAGTTCGCCGGTCTTGTAGTGGTGGGCATATTCCTTGAGAAGTTCGGGTGAGAAGGCCCAGTGTTCGTGGAACTGCGAGGGGAATTCAACGAAGTCGCGGTCGACCGATGTGCCGCTCTGGCTTTTCAGGCGAGCGCGTGAGAGCATGCCGTGCAGACCGTGGCCGAATTCATGAAACATTGTCTGCACCTCGTCGATTGTAAGCAGTGCGGGAGCGTCGGCAGTGGGTTTTGAGAAGTTGCCCACGTTGTAGACTATGGGGCGCTCAACAGAGCCGTCGGCGTTGACCCATGAAGTTTTAAGCTCTTCCATCCATGCGCCCTGACGTTTCGAAGCGCGGGTGAAATAGTCGGTCATGAACACGGCGAGGTGTTTTCCCTCAGGGTCTTTCACGTCGTAGACTTTCACGTCGGGGTGATATTTCGGTGCGTCGGCGATAGGTTCGAAAGTGATGCCATAGAGCTTTTCAGCCATGGTGAAGATACCTTTGGTCACTGAATCTACTGCGAAATAGGGTCGGATTTCATTTTCGTCGAGGGCATATTTGTCCTGACGCACCTTCTCGGCGAAATAATAATAATCCCACGGGGCGATTTTGAAATCATTGCCGAGTTTGTCAGAGAGGGCCTGCATTTCGGCCACCTCTTCGGCCACTTTGGCTTTGGCCGGAGCCCAGATGCTTAACAGCAGCTCTTCGGCTGCCTGCGGGGTCTTGGCCATCACGTCGGCAGTCATGTAGGCGGCGAAATCGGGATAGCCCATTATGTCGGCTTTCTCGGCGCGGGTCTTTACGATGTCGGCGATTACGGGGCGGTTGTCATAGTCGCCGCTCTGTGCGTTTGAAGTATATCCTTTCCACATCTTCTCGCGGAGATCGCGGTTATCTGCATACTGGAGCACCGGCAGGCGCGAGGGAGCGTGGAGAGTGAACACCCATTTCCCCTCTTTGCCGCGGGCTTTTGCCTCTTCGGCGGCGTTGGCAACGGTCGATTCCGGAATGCCTGCAAGTTCCTCCTCGTTTTCAACTACGATCTCAAAGGCGTTGTTGGCAGCGAGAAGATTCTTGTTGAATTTCAGATAGAGATCGGTCAGGCGGCTGTTTACGGCTTTGAGCTGTTGCTGCTTTTCGGGAGTGAGGAGGGCACCGTTGCGGGCAAACCGGCGGTAGGTCTCTTCGAGCGCACGCATTTCATCGTGGGCCAGACCCAGCGAGTCGCGCGAGTCGTAAAGCGTCTTCACACGGTCAAAAAGCGCCTGATTCATCATCAGTTCGTCGTTGAATGCTGTGTAGCGGGGCAGGAGGGTTTCCGATACTTCGGTGAGCTCAGGCGAAGAGTGGGCTTCGGTAAGCGACATCAGCACACCCATCACTCGTTCGAGCGTGGGGCTGAGATAGTCGAGCGGAAGAATCGTGTTGGCGAAAGTCGGAGCCTCGGGGTTGTTTACGATAGAGTCGATCGAAGCTTTTGCTTCGGCGATTCCGG
>CALHWU010000179.1 GCA_938039795.1 uncultured Muribaculaceae bacterium | reverse complement strand
TCTAATTATCAGAAAGTTGGACTCACTGCTTTATGGTTTAGCGGACAGTAATAATAAAAATTAAATATTGACCGAAGCAAAGGTACAAAATCAACATTAAACGACAAAGGCCAACCCGTGAGGGCGCCTGCGGCGAAGAGTCGACGCGAAACCGTTGAAATTCATTTCGCCGTCCGCAGCAAGCAGGCGGGCGGCAGCCGGGGAGAGGATTTCCGGGAGGCTCCGGTCTCCCGCTCCCCGGCGACAAGGCCGGATAGCTCACCCGGAAAGAGCGGCCGCGCGGCAATCAGCCCGCGGGACGGTTGTAGGTTCGACTCCTGCTCCGGCCACCATATGAACCATTAAACAACAACAATATGAAACTGATTGGATTGATCAAAAAGGCATGGAGAAAACTGCTCCGCAAGAAAACCCGCGAAGTGCTTTGGGGACAAAAGTTTGACGGAACTATTACTTTATCACGTGGCTTACGCTAAATTGCATGATGTAGCCACATGACTGGCATACCCCACAGAAAGCGTTGATCCATGACACATTCGAAGAATCCGCGTCATCAGAATTCCTTTTGAAAGCTATGATTTGGGTGGCTTCACCAGTGTATTTGATGATGTCGCTGCCACACACGGGGCATTTGACCGAGAGTAAATGTTTTTTTGCTTTGTCTTTTTGTTCGGGAGTAAAATCCATAGTTGAAATGTAAAAATTTGACATCGCAAATATAGTGTAAATGGTCGGATCTGCAAAATCCATAGCGAGTATAAAGTTTGACACCTTTCTCCGGCCATTTGCACAGCGCACGAACAGTGAGGAAATGCCGCTCACGTATAAACCTGCCAGGCGGTTGCAGCGTCGAAGCTGCCGTGCGCACCCATAACAAATCACAAACAAAGCAAACGGATGAAAGCAAGAGCAGAACGGATAACCGGCGAAGCGGTCAAAGCGGCGATAGCAGCCATGACCGACCTGCGCAAGGATCTAAAACCGATCATGCAGGACATGGAGGCCACGCATGAGATGGATGAGCTGGCGCAAAACCTCAACTACTGCGCCCTTGTCGCCGCCGACAACGGCCTGGCGCAAGCCCTCCACGATGTCAACAACTGGATCAACGATAAGTACAACACCAAACAGACGACAAAATGAAAAGATACATCAAGACAACATCAGATCAATTTGACTTTTTGGTCGAGGCGTTTAATGTGTCGCCGCGCAAGGTGCGCGGAGCGCTCCGATTTGAAGCGCAGTATGAGAACGCCACCTCCGCCCAGATCCGCAACCTCGCCTTGCGGCGCGGTGGCAAGATGATGTATGTAGTCGAGGGCGAGGATGCAATCTTTGATTCTGACGGCAGCTATCTGCAGCTCTTTGACAATGGCGCAGCGATAGCTATAAGCAAGGTCACCGGCAACGCCGTGCTGACTTACAAGGGTGAGATCCGCGCGGAGGTTGAGAAAATAAGATTTTCGGAAATTTCGGCGCTCCAGAAAGTCGCGCGCGAACTGTAAACGGGGGGGTACGCGATGGAAGTGCTGAACGATAAAATAGCGGTCACGTTTGACGAGCTGACGTCGACGGCGGGCGGCGAGGCGGTGATGGCTCGCGGAACCTTAAAAAGCTTGCTTGCGCGTCACCCCGAATACCGCCTCAGCAAAGGGGGCGGACTCGGTCAGGTGTGCCGTATCGACTTCGACATGCTGCGCGACTACTATAAAAAAAGATTCACCGCCAAATATGGCGACCCTCGCAAGATACTCGCAGAGCAAGCCCTGCGCGCCGAGCTCAATCTTACCATTGACGCCAACGCCCGGCAATATTACAGCAACTACCGATACACGCTCCGCGGTGAACTCAAAGCACTTCCCGAGGCCATAGTGGAGGAACTGACACTGAACGCCTCCATCCTGAAGCTCATGACCGGCATTATCAGCCGGCGCAGCGTACTGCGTAAAGCCGCCGGCCGACAGACCACAACAAAGGAGCTGCTCGAAACAATCAGCGAGGTGTACGAAAAATTGCGCGACGCCTACGGTCACACTCTCCCGACGAGTCTGGAACGGCTCCGGAGCAAGCTGGCGGCCTACAAAGAGGACGGCTACGTGTCGTTGATCAGCAAGAAGTGGGGCAACAACAGCGCCGCGATTATAACCGAGGAAGCCGGCGAGTATCTGATCGCCCTCAAGCGCTCAAAGGTGCCGGTCTATACCGACTCGATGATGCTTGCCGCTTACAACGACTACGCCGCCCGCCACGATTGGAAGCAGCTTAAAAGTCTGCGCGCCATGCGCGACTGGCTCAACCGCCCGGAGGTCCGCCCGCTATGGTATGACGCCGCCCATGGCGAGCTTGCGAGTCATCAGCTATTTTCACGCAAGCACGACACCACAATGCCGACCATGCGCGACTCGCTCTGGTACGGCGACGGAACGAAACTCAACCTGTATTATAAAGAATGGGTCAGCAGTGGAAAAGGCAAAGGCCGCTGGGAAGTCCGCACGCTACAGGTTTACGAAGTCATCGACGCCTATA
>CALHWU010000178.1 GCA_938039795.1 uncultured Muribaculaceae bacterium | reverse complement strand
ACTCTGGACGGCTATCTTTTTATAGCGCATCTGCTATCGCGGAAGGTTGTACGAGAGTTTGATCCCGCGGGGTCACAGTAATTCTGATGCAGCTGCACCGCTCCGGCCGATTTTACTGGTGCGCCGGACGAAGCAGGTCGTTGACGGTCTTGACCGGATTGAAAGTCTCGATGGGAACCTCAACAAATGCCGTGTTCCAGTCGCTCATTGCGCCGTTCCAGAGTCCGGGCAGTTCCAGTGCCTTGAGTTCCTTGCCGTGCGACGACTTCGACGATATGAAGCCGGTGGCCGGGTCGGTGTGGGCTGTGAGATCGTAGTTCTTGCCGTGACGATCCTTGATATAGCATACGAGATCGACAGGATTGAAATGTGTGGCGGATTTCAGCATAGCCACATATTCCTCGTTGTTTTTGTCAATCTGATGGCTCTCAAGGATCTGCAACGATGCCGATCCGTCGGGGTTGACAGCGATAAACGGGCCGCCGCCGGGTTCGCCCTCGTTGCGCACCATGCCGCAGACACGCAGAGGCCGGTCGAGCTTGTCGTGGAGATATACAGCGCGGTGAGGCACGTCCATCTTGGTGAAGTTCTTGTCGGATAGCGAGAGCCGGTCGCGCATGAACACGAAGATCTCGTCGAGCAGCGGTTCGTCGTACTTTCCGTCGGCGAGTACCATCTGATACTCCACCATCTTGTCACGGAGCTCAAGCATATAGCCTGCTATGACTTCCTTGTAACGGATTGTGGGCTGACGCAGAGTGTCGGGCACCACATTGTCGATGTTCTTTATGAACACCACAGCCGAATCAATGTCATTGAGATTCTCTATGAGGGCTCCATGGCCGCCCGGACGGAAAAGTAGTTTGCCGTCCTCGCGGAAAGGAGTGTTGTCGGGATTGGCCGCAATAGTATCTGTGGATGGCTTCTGCTCCGACAGGCTGATGTTGAACTTCACGCCCATGCGCTTCTCAGTAGCGGGAAGCACTTCCGCTATCTTCTCTTCGAAAAGTTTACGGTGGTTGGATGACACGGTGAAATGCAGATTGACCATGCCGAGCGAATTGGCGGCAGTCTGAGCGCCTTCGGTCATCTGTTCCTCCAGCGGCGTACGCGAGCCTTCGGGATACTTGTGGAATTTCAGCAGCCCCTTGGGCAGACCTCCGTAATTCATTCCTTCAGGCTTGATCAGGGCTGCAATAAGATCCTTGATGCGGCCATCGGCAATAAGCTCCGCGGCTTTCTTGCCATGCAGACTCACTACCGTGGCGTCAAGTTCCTTGGCAAACGGCAGCCGGTCGAAATTCTCGACAAGCTGCGCCACCGGCGATCCGGGAGCAGGAATGTCATCCTGACCGTCGACAAACTCAAAGAGAGCCTTGAACATACGCGATGCAGCTCCCGAAGCCGGAACGAACTTGGTGACTTCGCCACCATCGGCAAGGTAATGATGCCAACGCTTACGTGCGGCTTCTTCCTGCGCGGGAGTGAGCACTGTTATACCTCTGCCGGGGCGAGCCGCCGCAAGGATGTCAAGAAAGGGAAATCCTTGCTCGAAACGTTTGAGCTGAGCCTCCAGCTGGGCCTCAGTGATGCCTTTTGCCTCAAGCTGGGCCAGATCTTCTGGTTGTAACATGATATTGATATTATGGGTTAGAAACATTCATGATGGATTGACTACATGACAGTCAATATGCATTCCGACCCCAAAAGTAAAATTTTTTTTCGTAACCACCGCTATGGCCCAGTAGATTTTTTTGACTATTTTTGCAGCATATTGACAGAAAATGACAAAAGACATCATAACAGACCTGGAATCGGCCGTCGCTACCCTTAAGGCCGGCGGAGTGATACTCTATCCCACCGACACTGTGTGGGGGATAG
>CALHWU010000177.1 GCA_938039795.1 uncultured Muribaculaceae bacterium | reverse complement strand
TGCGCGAGTTCGAGCAGATGGAGATGCAGTTCTTCGTGCGCCCCGGCGAGGAGCTCAAGTGGTTTGAATACTGGAAGCAGTGGCGCCTGCAGTGGCACAAGGCTCTCGGCATGGGCGACGACAAATACCGCTATCACGACCACGAGAAGCTCGCCCACTATGCCAACGCCGCCACCGACATCGAATTCCTCATGCCGTTCGGCTTCAAGGAAGTGGAGGGCATCCACTCCCGCACCAATTTCGACCTTTCGCAGCACGAGAAATATTCCGGCAAGAACATCAAGTATTTCGATCCGGAGCTCAACGAAAACTACACCCCCTACGTCATCGAGACATCGATCGGCGTCGACCGCATGTTCCTCTCCGTGCTGTGCTCATCGTATGAGGAGCAGACCCTCGAAGGTGGCGACAAACGCGTGGTGCTCCACCTGCCGGCGGCTCTCGCTCCGGTGAAGTGCGCCGTGCTCCCGCTCATCAAGAAGGACGGTCTCCCCGACAAGGCCCGCGAGATAGTCAACGACCTCAAGTTTGACTTCGCCACACGCTACGATGAGAAAGACTCCATCGGCAAGCGCTACCGCCGCCAGGATGCCATAGGCACACCCTACTGCATCACCGTCGACCACCAGACCCTCGAGGACAACACCGTCACACTCCGCGAACGCGACTCCATGGAGCAGACCCGCGTCAGCGTAGACGACCTCCACAAGCTTATCCACGACCGCGTCAGCCTCACTACTCTCCTCCGCCGTCTCGGATGAGCGCCGCGGCTGCAGGTCATCAAACATTCACCAAAACACGATTTCACATGATCAAGACCCGTATCATAGCTGCCATAGCAGCCCTTATGATGGTGCCGGCATTCTCGTCGTGCAACTATAATTCGCTCGTCGAGCAGCAGCAGGCTGTCGACCAGTCATGGGCCGAGGTGCAGAACCAGTACCAGCGCCGTGCCGACCTCATTCCCAACCTTGTCAGCACCGTCAAAGGTTATGCCACCCACGAGAGCGCAACGCTCGAGAAAGTGACCGAGGCCCGCGCCAAAGCCACATCGATCAATATCTCGGCCGAAAACCTCGACGAGGCCACCCTCGCCAAGTTCCAGAAAGCGCAGGGAGAGCTCACCCAGGCACTCAAATCGCTGCTCGCCGTCAGTGAGGCATATCCCGACCTGAAAGCCAACGAGAATTTCCGCGACCTGCAGGTACAGCTTGAAGGTACGGAAAACCGCGTGGCCACCGCACGCGGACGTTACACTCAGGCTGTCGCTTCCTACAATACAGCGATAAAGAAGTTTCCCACCGTCATCTACGCCGGATGGTTCGGTTTCAGCCCGAAACCTCAGTTCCAGGCCGATGATGCGGCCCAGACAGCTCCCAAAGTAGAATTCTGACCAGATGAGAAGATCTTTATTAACATTGATGCTTGCCATTGCAGCAGCGACAGGATTCGTAGCGTGCAACAACGAGAGCTCGTGGGATGAGTACGAAGAATGGAGAGAGGCCAACAATGCCTGGTATCAGCAGCAGACTTCGCTGACCAATCCGGACGGCACACCCTTCTACTCACGTCTCGCCCCCTCATGGTATCCGTCATCCGGAGTGCTCATACACTACTTCAACGACCGCCGGAAGACCGAAGGGAATCTCTCGCCGCTCATCACCAGCACAGTCGATGCTAAATACATAGGACGGCTCTACAATGGAGAGCCATTTGACTCCTCATTCACACAGACAGCCTACGGCGACAGCATCTACCGGTTCAAACCGTCAGAGACCATCGCCGGATGGCAGATTGCTCTCACCGACATGCGTGTCGGCGACAGCTGCCGCGTGGTCATCCCCTCCGATCAGGGCTACGGAGTGCAGTCTACCGGTATCATCCTTCCCTATTCGGTATTGGTCTTCGACATCAAGCTTACAGACATTTACAGCCTGCAGCAGCCATGACCGACTTCCACAGCGAGTGGCAGAAGATGATTTCGGGCGAACGCTACCGCGCTGCAATGCCCGAATTTCAGCAGGGACTACGCCAGGCGCAGCTTGTCATCAGGAAGTTCAACGACATGTCGCCCGACGACGTCGACGGCCGCATGGCTCTGCTCCACGGCTTTCTCGGAGCCTGTGGCGAGAGAGTCCAGATCAATCAGCCGTTTCGCTGCGACTGGGGCTGCAACATTACGATCGGTCATGACACATATATCAACTTTGGCATGACCGTGCTGGATGAAGCGCCCGTGACTATCGGCAACCATGTCTTCATCGGCCCCAACGTAAGCATATTCACGGCCTGCCATCCGCTCGATGCCCCGTCGCGCAACACGGGCGACGAATGGGCCGAACCGGTGACCATAGCCGACAACGTATGGATCGGCGGATGCGTCACTATCCTCCCGGGCGTCACCATAGGTCACGATTCGGTGATAGGAGCAGGAGCGGTCGTCACTAAAGACGTAGCCCCCTTCACTGTGGTCGGAGGGAATCCGGCCAAGGTCATACGGCAGATATAATCTTACACACAGTTCCACCTTATTGATTCATAGGGGTGCGGGGTTCTATCGTATGACTCCCGCACCGCTTTTTATATCCCGGAGTTTCACGTCTTCTTATGTGAGCCATGCCAAAGATTCTCAACTTTTGTCTGAAATTCTTGTTATATTGTTAGCTTTTCAAATAAAACACACATATACGACTATGAATTACTCCCAGATGACAGCTTCAGCCCCGGTGGTACTTGTTGAATTTTTCGCAACATGGTGCCCCCACTGCAAGCACATGGCCCCGATCATGCAACAGGTGAGCGAACTGCTCGACACGCGCGCCAAAGTTGTGCAACTCGACATAGATAAGAATTCAGAGACAGCTGAAGAGGTCGTCGTAAAGTCAATACCTGCTTTTATAGTCTATGCCGACGGGGAAGAACGGTGGCGACATAACGGAGAGATAGAGGGCGAAGCCTTGCTGGCCGCCGTAGAAAGCGCACTCTCCTGATCGCTGTATTCAACACCCTCTAATTATCCCCGGCCAATGAGCAGCACAGCTACGGATACCACGATATTCTCCGATCTCCTGCAGGAACTTGGAGTAAGGCATACCGCACCCTACTCCGACCGCCGGTTTCGTCAGTTGTCGTTTCCGACCCTGTTCGGCCTGACTAAACTCATGCAGGAATACGGCATCGAGTCTCAAGGCATGCGTATTGCCGACAAGACCGAGATATGCCGCGCCACGCCGCCGTTCATTGCAAGCACATCGGCCGGTTTTGTCATCGTGACGTCAGTAGATGCCGACTCCATAGGCTATATGTCGCAGGGCATTAAAGAGTCCGCTCCGCTTGATGATTTTCTCCGGGCCTTCGACGGTAATCTCCTGCTGGCGTATCCATTCCCTGAAGCCTGCGAGCCCTCCTACGGGCGCCATCATGCTTTAGAGATCGCGACAAAAGCCAAGCGGGTATGTCTGTGGATCGCTGCAGCGTTTCTTTTCCTGTATCTCTTCATCGGCAACCGCATCTATGCGCATGCCTCGACCGTAATACTGACGCTTCTTGATCTTGGCGGACTATACATAAGTTATCTGCTCGTTCAGAAATCGCTCAATATCCACAATCCGGCTGCCGACAAAGTATGCGGCGTAATTCAGAATGGCGGATGCGACAGTGTTCTGGCCACGTCCGCCGCCAAGTTCTTCGGGCTTTTCGGCTGGAGCGAAGTCGGCTTCGCCTACTTCTCCGTAAGCCTCATGACTCTGCTCGTATTTCCGCAGTGGATCGGCTATCTTGCCCTGTGCAACGTCTGCTGCCTGCCGTTCAGTTTCTGGAGTGTCTGGTATCAGAAATATCGGGCCCGTCATTGGTGCACGCTATGCCTGAGCGTGCAGCTGACACTGTGGCTGCTTTTCTTCGCCTATCTCGGCGGCGGATGGTTCCATGGGCTGTTCCCGCTGCGCATCGAGCTGCTGGTGCTGATCGCCTCCTACGGAGCCGTGCTTCTCGGCCTCAATGCGATTCTTCCGAAATTTGACAACACACCCGCCGACGACAATGAAAACTCCTAAGCAGCTCCCGCATCCGCAATTCACCTCAGCCGTGCAGCTGTCGGCCATTGAGCTCAACCGTCTTCGCTTCTGCAAAGGCCGTACGGTTCTCACTCCCGCACGCCTTCACACCATCATCAGGCAGCCCGTTGCCTCTACCCCTCCACCGCCCTCTCCCCATCAACCATAATAAAAGCGTTGTGTCAAGATTCTGACACAACGCCCTGTTTGATGTCCGGATGTAAAAGTTTCTATTATTTGCTCACCACCACTACCACCGGATTGGCGTCATCCGGAAGATTCTGCAACGAGGCGGGCAGCTTCGCATCGGAATGCTCCTCCGTCCAGCGGGAGATGTCCTCTACTGTTATTATGCCGATAAGATCGCCATTGGGAGTGGTCACGACGGGATTGAACGGCATGAAGCCCTCGAGATCGTCTATAAACCCTTTCTCTGCCTCTGTTGCAACAGTTTTGCCCGTCAATTTGTCATAGAATCCTACGAACGGCTCATGGGAGTCATCGCCCATCCAGCCTTTGCTGGCGGCGAACACTATCTTGTCGGGTGTTTCAAGCACATCGCAGAGTATAAGAGTGTTCGGTTTTATCCCCTTTGAGTTCATAGTGCGGTAATCGACACCGTTAGCACCGGTATTGAACGTATATGCCGGCGTCATCGTATCTGACGTGACAGCATAGAGCGTATCGACAAACACAGGCTTGAACCGCGCCTCACTGCCTGTCAGCCACAACTCCCGGCTGCCATCATCAGGCGTATAAACTATGCCGTCGGCTGATTCATACTTCACAAAATTCACCTGACTACCGGAGAAAATGCCTTTGGTACGCTTGATTGTCACCATATCCCACGACCGATAAGTCAATGGTCCGGGAAGCGGCAGAATGACAGTTGTATCCGCAGGCGAATTGATACCACACTTTATAAACTTCAGTCCCAGTACATCCTCCGGACTTATCACCGATTCTATCGTCACCACTGTCGTGTCATTGATCACGCTGTTACCCGCCCAGCAACTGATCGCTCCCGGATATATCTTTCCGAGATATTTGCCGTCAACCGAATATTTCTGTGCCATCGGTCCGTCGGGCGAATATCGGTAGAAGTAGAGATCATTGTCCACGCTCACCTCCGGCATGGGTGTCGACCATGCATCAGGATCCTGTCCAGGATGACCCACCGATGCCATGAACGAGCCATCGGCCAAGCTGAATGTCATACAGCAGTCGCGTGTATCGGACTCTATTACCATCAGCACGCCGTTTTTTGCTCTCAGACTGTATTTCGGGCCTATAAGCGAACTGTCGTTCGTCTCCAGCGGTATATATGAGATTTTCGACCCAAGATCGCTCACCTTAAGTGCTACAGGATTCTCGATAGCTTCTGCCACATCAACTGCCGGCAGGCTCCCATCGTCGGAACCCGTCTTTCCGGTACAGCCATACAGCAAAGCAGCGGCTGCCATAGACATAATGATTTTTCGCATAGTCTGCATGTAATTATTTTAAATGCAAAATTAAAAAAAACTAACAAAATAAAAGTTAAGCTTTCAAAAATCTTTCACATGCTCTTACTATAGCCCGAATAACCTCTGATAGTTCTGATTCCTCAAATCGCTCCGATCGCTTCGATTATTCCGATAATTCCGATAGTTCTGATTGCTCCGATTACTCCGATAGCTCTGATTACTCTGATTATTCCGATAATTCCGAATCCATCCTCGGAGCGCCGGAGGCTGCGGGCATCGTTAACCGGGGTTCGGAGCTTTTCGGCCGAGCCCCGGAGGGAGCGAGACCGGCCGCATTGCGTCAGCGCAGGCAGCCGCTCCATGGAGCGATCTAATAAAAAAAAGCTGCCTTCGCGGTCGGTGTGACCATGAAGGCAGCTCTCGTTGAAAAGGTGGCG
>CALHWU010000176.1 GCA_938039795.1 uncultured Muribaculaceae bacterium | reverse complement strand
CGAGGAGCTTCAGACCCCCCAGGTCTACTTCCCCACCACCACACCTTCATCGATCGAAATCGAGGAGAACCAGACCTCGGTGACCATCAACGCAGAGCGCGTGAACACCACCGGTGCCATCACAGTGCCTGTGACAGCTACAGCTACCGTGGGCGGCGAGGCTACCGACATCTTCACCGTGTCGACCGTGGCAGCTTTTGCCGAGGGTTCCAACACAGCTCCCATCACTATCGACTTCGACTTCGCAAAGATCAAGCAGGAGACAAATTACACTTTAGTAATCAATCTTGAAGGAGCGGATCTGACTCCTTACGGCAAGTCGCAGCAGACTGTTACTCTTAAGTACGCTCCCTGGAGCGCATGGAAGACTCTCGGGGCGTCGGTCTATACCAATAATACTCCCTGGGGATTCGTAGAGGAGCAGCCGATCCAGATGCGTTCGTCGCTCGTGAATCCTGATCTCGCTGAATACCGTTATGCGGCAGGCACTCTGTTTGCCAATGAGCTGGTGATTCAGCTTAACAAGTCGACAAACGCCATTACTGTTCCCCTCCAGGATACCGGACAGAAGAGCGACGGCAACAAGATTCTGGTTGCCGACATGTATACTATGGCTTCCAAAGTTCTTTCAGGTCAGAACCCGGATCTCTATGAGCATTCAAGCTACCTCAATCCCGAGACAGGAGTCATGACTATCGCTATGTGCTTCATCATGGACAAAGGTGGAGGCAGCATAGGCTGGTGGGGTCCCGACAACTTCGACTACATTCAGCTTCCCGGTTATCCCGACTATGCGATCAGCGTAAGCAACGACGGCGCTTATGTAAGCGAAGACAGCAAGGAATATGCTATCCTCAACATAGTAAAGGGCACGGATGTGGCCAACTACGCTTTCCACCTCTATCCCGGCGCTCTCAATGCCAAGGCTGTAGCCGAAAAGGTGGCAGGTATCAAGGACGCTATCAAAGCTGATACCGAGGAGCTTTATTCTGCAAGCAGAAGCTTCCAGATCCAGATGACACAGACCGGTTATTACACCGCTATTGTGGTGCCTGTCAATGCCGCCGGTGAAGTTCAGGAAGAGACTGTCTACACTTTCCGTTATGAAATGCAGACTGTCGACTGGAATGCAGGATGGAAAACCGTGACCAAGGTCGTTGACGGCAAGGAAGTGCCCGTGCAGGCTCTTTACAGCGATGCATTCTTCGCAGGCCTGATCATGCGTCAGCCCATGCAGTGGTTTGTCACCGTTCAGGAAAGCATCAAATACCCCGGTTACTACCGCGTGGTTAAGCCTTATGCTGAAGAACTTGACGAGGATGGCACAACTGTCGGTGACTACTATGGATATCCCTGCAACCGCGGTCACTTCTATCTCTATATCGACGCTACCGATCCCGACAATGTCGTTGTCGAGCCCTCTGCCACAAGCATGGGATTCTATCTCGGCTCCGTCGCTCCGGGCAAGCTCGTGGATGGCACTAAGTTTGAATTCCCCGCAAACAGCGTGGGCGTTTACAACGGCTACGACGAAGAAACCGGCGAGGATATCTGGCTGTGCAAATGGGAAGAGAAGTGCGTGATTCTTGATCTTGATCCGCAGGAGGATGAAGAGGAAGAGGATGCACAGGCTGCCTCGTTCAAGGTTCCGATGGCTAAAGCAGCTTCCTCTGTGAAGGTGCCCGATTTCGGAATGCCCGTCCGCATCGTCAAGCCGACCCTGAAAAATATTCGCACTCTCTGATCTGAGACTGCTTTAGCAATCAGGTAAATAATCCGATTTACCGACTCTTTCAGCAGGGGCTGCACCGCAAGGCGCAGCCCCTGCTTCCGTTACCCGTCTCTTCATTCACATGGTGACTGACTGTTCTGTGTAATATTTGGGTTTAAGTGTTTTATTTGTTACTTTTGCAAACAATGACAATTATGATAAGCGAAAGAATACAACGTCTGATACCTTTGATTCAGAAATTCATGACCAGTCGACCTGTGAAACGTGCATGGTTGTTTGGTTCATGTTCTCGTGGTGAAGAAACTCTTGAAAGTGATGTCGATATTCTTGTGGATTATGATGATTCTCAAGGATTGGTGTCGTTGTTCACTATGGGTGGCATATTGATGGATCTTTCCGACCTGCTTGGCTGCAAAGTAGATTTGGTAGAGAGCCGAGGGTTGAAAGATTTTGCCCGTCAAGCCGTTGATCGTGATAAAATCCTGATTTATGAGAGAGCTGATTAAGGATCCGGGTCGTATCGCTCATATGTTGGAAATGGCAAGACTTGTCGAGATAGAGAAATCAAGACATACTCTTGAGGAACTTGCCAATGATATGGTATTGTTCTACGGTCTCTCGAAAATGATTGAATTTATTGGTGAGGCTGCATACATGATATCAAAAGAATTTAAGGAGAGCCATACACAATTGCCATGGCGACAAATTGAAGGTATGCGCCATATCCTTGTTCATGGATATTATTCGATTAGCGATACTGTCTTATGGGATGTGGTTCAGAATGATATACCGAAACTTATTCCCGTTTTAGAAGCGTATGTCGATGAGATGGCCTAAGGGTCGGCGCAGCTCGGATGATTATTGTTGAGATGCTTTGAACACTTTCTGTTGTTGAGGTGTTATTCACTATAGGATTCACTTGATTAATCATGAAACGATATTTTCTTTTTCCGGTTTTGGCTATTGCCATGGCTACAACAGGCTGCGGGCAGCGCGGCGCGTCAACATCGGCAGACCCCACTGCAGGCTTTGCGGTCGATTCGCTTCAGCTTGCGGATTCCACTGTCTTTGAGGGATCCACGGCAGCGGTAAGCATGCGGCTCGTCTATCCGTCGGGCAGCGATGCGGCCGCCGACTCCATGCGGCTCTGGCTCGCCGACGTCATGGCGTCGGCATCGACCAATTACGGCGCTCCACAGGTGTTTTCTCTTGAGCAGGCCAATCAGCTGCCTGCTGTGGCCCGTACGGTGACCGATTCGCTTCTTAAAGTAGCGCAACGCGACTTCGCCGAGCTTGCCGGAGTTAATACGCGCGAAATGTTCTATTCGTTCGACTACAATGCCGACACTCTGGCCGTCACGCCATCGTATGTCACTATTCAGTTCAGCGGCTATACATTCACAGGCGGCGCGCACGGGTCGTTCTACATCCTTCCGGCAGTGTTCACCCGGCCGGAAGGCCATCAGCTGACATGGGCCGATCTGGTCGCGCCCGACCGCAAGGCCGAGCTGCTCGGCATGATACGCCGCGCGCTCATGGAGCAGTATTTCGACGTGTCGATCGACGAGGCTTTCGCTGAAGTGCTCCTCGTCAAGCCCGACGAGATAACGCTCCCTGTGGCCGGTCCCGCGCTCTCCCCTGAAGGCCTGCACGTGATCTACCAGCAGTATGAGATAGCCCCCTACGCATGCGGCATGCCCTCCTGCATCATCCCCATGGAGGATCTCCGCCCCCTCCTCAACCCCTCCCTCCGCCTATGACCCAGCCGGTAGGGCACATCGGACT
Source organism: uncultured Muribaculaceae bacterium (assembly GCA_938039795.1). GTDB lineage: Bacteria > Bacteroidota > Bacteroidia > Bacteroidales > Muribaculaceae > Paramuribaculum. The sequence continues at coordinate 7,827 of CALHWU010000176.1, read as the reverse complement.
TGTCCGACACGTCCGACATGTCTGATCCGTCTGAGCAGTCAGAATCAGAGAGTCGTAGACCTCGATACTATCGTTAACCCCGCCATGGCGCGCGTAGCAGCGCCTTGGTGGGGATAGCTATATGGTATTTCCGATGGCTCTTCGTAGATGAGCCGCAGGGACAGTTGGATTTCGTGGCGGTTATCGCTCTATATATCAGCGAATTCTGTTGCTCAACCAAAACGAATGTAACAACTTTATTACTAATTAAGTTGTTACTAACAGAGTCATTACTTATCTTTGTGTCTGTCTTACAATAGAATATCAGCTATGTGAATACGCCGTCACAATATACAAACGACACGCCCGGAGGCGCTTGGCCTTCGGGCGTGTCTGCTATATGGGTCATTGCGGGCCGCTCGTCAGCGGATGAAGAGCAGCTCGCGGTATTTGGGCAGCGGCCACATCTCGTTGTCGACCATCAGTTCGAGCTTGTCGATGTGGTAGCGGATCGTGTCCATATGGGGCACAACGGTGTCGTGGTAGGCGATCGCCTTGTCGCGCTCCGACTCCAGGCGGTTGGCCACTCGGCGGTCGTCGACCATGGCCGCAACCTCTTCGCGGATCACTTTCATGTGCTGCGTCAGCTTCTCGATCGACTCCATGACCGAGGCGGTCAGATCCGTGCGGTCGGCGCCGAACACCTGACGCATCTTCATGACATTGTCGAGGAGCACCGACTGATACTGCGTCGCCACAGGTATTACGTGGTTGATGGCGAGATCGCCGAGCACGCGGGCCTCGATCTGCACTTTCTTGGTGTACATCTCCCACTTCACCTCGTTGCGTGCGGCGAGCTCCACCTCGGAGAAAACTCCCGTGGAGCGGAACATGTCGACCGACGACTTGCGCTGGTAGGCGTCGAAGATCAGCGGCACCGACGTCTCGCAGTCGAGTCCGCGGCGTGCGGCCTCCTCCTTCCATTCGTCGGAGTAGCCGTTGCCGTCGAAGTGGATCGCTTTCGACTCCTTTATAAGTGCGCGCAGCTCCTCAAGTATGGCGTCGTTCTGATTCTGGCCGCCGTCCATGCGCCGGTCGATCGCTTTCTTGAAGAGCATCAGCTGCTCGGCCACGGTGGCGTTGAGGGCTATCATGGCGGCTCCGCAGTTGGCCGACGAGCCTACGGCACGGAATTCGAAGCGGTTGCCTGTGAAGGCGAAGGGCGACGTGCGGTTGCGGTCGGTGTTGTCGCGCATGATCTCCGGTATCTGGCTCAGGTTGAGTTCAAGCTCCTTGCGGGTGGCCAGATCTGTCAGCTCGGCGTTGGTGGAGTTTTCGATGCGGTCGAGTATGCCGGAGATCTGCGATCCCATGAATATCGAGATTATGGCGGGAGGCGCCTCGTTGGCTCCCAGACGGTGTGCGTTGGTGGCCGACATTATCGACGCCTTGAGCAGGGCATTGTGGCGGTGTACGGCGGCCATGACGTTGACGGTGAACGTGAGGAAGCGCAGGTTGTCGATGTCGTTGCGTCCCGGGGCGAAGAGGAGAGTGCCCTTGTCGGTGCCGAGGCTCCAGTTGTTGTGCTTGCCCGATCCGTTGATGCCGGCAAAAGGCTTCTCGTGGAGCAGCACGCGGAAGTGATGGCGGCGGGCCACCTCGGCCATCACCGACATTATCAGCTGGTTGTGGTCGTTGGCCAGATTGGCTTCCTCGAATATCGGGGCGAGCTCAAACTGGTTGGGCGCCACCTCGTTGTGACGGGTCTTGGCGGGAATGCCGAGCTTATGGCACTCGATCTCGAGATCGAGCATGAAAGCCTCCACGCGCGAGGGGATGGCTCCGAAATAGTGATCCTCAAGCTGCTGGTTCTTGGCCGATTCGTGACCCATCAGGGTGCGGCCGGTCAGCATCAGGTCGGGGCGCGCGGAGTAGAGGCTCTCGTCGACAAGGAAGTATTCCTGCTCCCAGCCGAGATATGCGCGTACATGTTCCACCTCAGGGTCAAACATGCGGGCCACGGCGGTCGCGGCCTTGTCCACGCTGTTGAGGGCGCGGAGCAGGGGAGTCTTGTAGTCGAGGCTCTCGCCGGTGTAGGATATGAATATGGTGGGTATGCACAGGGTGTTGCCGATGATGAAGGCCGGCGACGAGATGTCCCAGGCCGAATATCCGCGGGCCTCGAAAGTATTGCGTATGCCGCCGTTGGGGAAGCTCGAAGCGTCGGGCTCCTGCTGCACGAGAAGCTTGCCGTTGAAGCATTCGATCACCCCTCCCTTGCCGTCGTGCTCTATGAAGGAATCATGTTTCTCGGCGGTGGTTTCGGTCAGCGGCTGAAACCAGTGGGTGTAGTGGCGCGCGCCGTTGTCGAGCGCCCAGCGCTTCATCCCTTCGGCCACGCTGTCGGCCACTTCGCGCGGCAGCGGTTCCTTGTTGTCGATAGCGCTGCAGAGTGCCTGGTAGGTGTCGGCAGGCAGGTATTCAAACATCTTCTGGCGGTTGAACACATACTTGCCATAATACTTTTCGGGTCTTTCTTCCGGGATTTCCACCGGGTCGGCCTTGCGGTTGAACGCTTCGTCGACCACCTTGAATCTCAATGATTCCATTGTTCGTTAGCTTTAACGGTTAATAATTATTGTTTTCCGGCTTTCGAGCTATCTACCGGCCGGCTTTTTGTCATTATTGTCGGTTTGTTTTCCTATAGGCGGAGCGCTGCTATGCGGCCTGCAGCCTCGGCTGTCGCCTCGCGGGTGGCGAAAGCTGTCAGCCGCAGGTAGCCCTCGCCCGACGGACCGAAGCCGCATCCGGGAGTGCCCACCACGCGGCAGCGCTCCAGCAGCAGGTCGAAAAACTCCCACGACGTCAGTCCGTCGGGAGTCCGAAGCCATATATACGGAGAGTCGACTCCGCCGTAGGCCTCCAGACCCGCCTCGCGCAGCGATGTGAGCAGCGTCGATGCGTTGCGCTTGTAGTAGGCTATCGTATCGGCCACCTGACGGCGTCCCTCCTCGGAGTAGATAGCCTCGGCGGCACGCTGTGTCAGATACGACGCGCCGTTGAATTTCGTCGTCTGACGGCGAAGCCATAGCCGGTGAAGGCTCACTTCCTCTCCGGAGGCCGTCACGCCGCAAAGCTCGCGCGGTATCACAGTGTAGCCACACCGCAGACCCGTGAAGCCGGCTGTCTTGGAGAAACTTCTGAACTCGATGGCCACCCGGCGCGCGCCCTCTATCTCGTAGATCGAGCGCGGGACGTCCGGAGAGCTGACGAAAGCCTCGTAGGCTGCGTCAAACAATATCAGCGAACCCTCTCTTGCGGCATAGTCCACCCACTCCTTAAGCTGGCTGCGGGTCAGTACGGTGCCGGTAGGGTTGTTGGGAAAACAGAGGTAGATCACGTCGGGCCTTTCCGACGGAAGCGCAGGCACGAATCCGTTGTCGGCCGTCACTGGCAGATATATGATGCGGCTCCAGCGTCCGTTGGCTCCGGGATCGCCTGCGCGTCCGGCCATCACATTGGTGTCGATATACACCGGATAAACCGGATCGGTCATCGCCACCCGCGTGTCGGCCGCAAGTATGTCGCCTATGTTGCCGGTGTCGCTCTTGGCGCCGTCACTTATGAATATCTCGTCGGCATCCACCATGATGCCGCGGCTGCGGTAGTCACCTTCGGCTATCGCCTCGCGCAGGAATCCGTAGCCCTGTTCCGGCCCGTATCCGCGGAATGTCGACGCGTCGCTCTCGTCGTCGGTGGCGCTGTGCAGGGCGTCGGCGGCAGCCCGGCATATCGGGCGCGTAACGTCGCCTATCCCCATTCTGATGATCTTTTCGCCGGGATGGGATGCGGCGAAGGCTTCCACCTTGCGTGCGATGTCGGAGAAGAGATAGGCCGACGGGAGCTTGGTGAAATTATCGTTGATGTGTACCATTGTGTAAATCGTGTGTTTCAGTTTCTGATATATGTGCCGGTAAACACTTCGGTAGCCGTTCCGGTCATCATCACGTGGCCCCCTTCGCTCTCCGGCAGCCACTCTATGGTGAGCCGGCCTCCGGGCAGGCTTATCTCGGCCTTGCGTCCGGTCAGTCCGTTGGTGGCTGCAGCCACGAGAGTGGCGCAGGCGCCAGTGCCGCAGGCCATGGTTTCCCCTGATCCGCGCTCCCACACTCTCATCGTTATCCGGTCGGGGCTATCTATGCGCGCAAACTCTATGTTGGCGCGGTCGGGCCACATCGGATGCCGTTCAAGCTCCGGGCCGTGGCCGAGTACCATTGCGTCTGAAAGGTCGTCGGTGAATATCACTCCGTGGGGATTTCCTATCGATACGGCTGTCAGCCTGTGGCGGCTTCCGTCGGGGAGGGTCGCCTCAGCGCCGACTGCGCCCACCTCCGGGCGTCCCATGTCGACTGTGACGCTATCCACCTTGCCGTCCTGCCCCTTGCGGGCCATCAGCCGGCGTATTCCTGAGAGTGTTTCGAGAGTCAGATCGGTGCGGTCGGTCAGCCCGTGGTCTATCACATATTTGGCGATGCAGCGCGATGCGTTGCCACACATCCGGGCTTCCGAGCCGTCGGCATTGAATATGCGCATTCTGAAGTCGGCCTTGTCCGACGGGCATATCATCACTATCCCGTCGCCCCCTACGCCTTTGTGGCGGTCGGCCATCTCCCTCGCCAGAGTGGCGGAAGACTCAGGCTCCGACTCCATACAGTCTATGTATATGTAGTCGTTGCCGATGCCGTGCATCTTTATGAATCTGATTTCTTCCACAGCAGGAAAATTGAAATCCGTAAATTTTAAGCCGCAAAATTAATCAAATTATTCAATACGCCATTCTTCCGCTTAAATTTTAACGCAAAAAAATAATTGTCCGCCACACCCGTCCGAGACAGGCTATTCATCTTCAGGGCAGCATCATATATGTGCCTGAAATGCTTCCGCGACTGCCTGATGTTGGCAAAAAACGCTGTTTTTTGGCAGTTGAGGCCACAGATCTTTGATTTATGGGATAAATTATGCTAAATTTGTGGTCTATTCAGTTCACACATTACCCAGCATAAACATTGTCATTATGGAGAATGAAATCAACCGGTCACAGAAGCAGGATATTCAGCGTTACGCCTCTGATTTCAGCAATTTCGGCGATGACTACCTCTTTGCGCGCTTCAACTGTCTGCCCGACGCGGATGTGATCTCCGATACTCCCAAAAGGGTCACCGGCCTGACCATAATCCTCGGGTTGCAGGGCAACGTGACTGTCGACGTGAATCTAAACACCTACGACATGCAGGCAGGCTCCGTGATGCTCGTCGGTCCGGAGAGTCTCTTTCAGCTCCGCCATATCGACTCGGGGCCGTTTGATTTCTGCCTGTTTGTTGTCTCGTCGGAATTCGTGCGCGACATCAATCTCGACATCAATACCATCAATTCGATGGGATTCTCCAACAATCATTCGCCGCTGTTACAGCTGACTCCCGAAGAGATGGATCTTCTGAAAAAGTATTTCGCCCTGGTACATCAGAGCACGCTTGAAAATACCGACGCCGTTTTCGTCAAGTCAATAGCACGCTCGGTCATAGCGGCGGCCTTCTACCAGCTGATGCAGTTCGGCAAGCGCCGCGAAGTGAAGGAGGAAGCGCCGGCCGAACGCTCCTCCACCCGACGCCACAACTACGTGAAGGAGTTCATGCAGCTCGTCAGGGATCATCACCGCAGCGAGCGCTCCATCACGTTCTATGCCTCCAAGCTGTTCATCTCTCCCAAATATCTATCCATCATCATCCGCGAGGCTACCGGACGCCCGGCTTCGGCATGGATCGACGACTACGTGATACTTGAGGCGAAAAATCTCCTGCGTTTCTCCGGCAAGAATGTGCAGCAGATAGCATATGAGCTGAATTTCACCAACCAGTCGTCGTTCGGAAAGTATTTCAAACACCTTACCGGCATGTCGCCCACGCAGTTTCAGCGCAGCTGAATGAGGCGTGTCTCATCCCCGTTGCCGCGCGTAACATAGCGTAACTTTTGTTTGCTAAAAAAAACGCGCCGCGATGAACGTTGGTAACGAAAATATCGTTACTTTTGTGAATTGGAAATTGTCTAACATTTTAATACACTAAACAATGAAATTTCTGACCGACGAAAAACTCGTGATTGTTGGCGCTGCCGGTATGATCGGCTCCAACATGGCTCAGACAGCCGCCATGATGCATCTTACCCCCAACATCTGTCTCTACGACGTGTTCAGCGCCGAGGGCGTTGCCAAGGAAATGCGTCAGTGTGGCTTTGACGACATCAACTTTACCAGCACCACCGATGCGGCTGAAGCATTCAAGGATGCCAAGTATATTATCTCTTCTGGCGGCGCGCCCCGTAAAGAGGGCATGACCCGTGAGGATCTTCTCGCCGGCAACTCCAAGGTGGCCGAGGAGCTCGGACAGAACATCAAGAAATATTGCCCCGATGCAAAATTCCTCGTTGTCATCTTCAACCCTGCCGACATAACCGGTCTGGTGGCTCTGATCCACAGCGGCCTTAAGCCAAATCAGGTGGCTACCCTCGCAGCCCTCGACTCGACCCGTCTGAAGGAGGCTCTCGCACTCCACTTCGGCGTAAGCCAGACCGCAGTCAAGAACGCCTACACCTATGGCGGCCACGGAGAGAAGATGGCAGTGTTCGCTACCCCGACCACTGTTGACGGCAAGAAACTCGTCGACATCATCGCCGGCAAGGAGACAGTCAACGGCCGCGGTCTGTCGCAGATCGAGTGGGAGCAGATGCAGAAAGAGGTTACCCAGGGCGGCGCCAAGATCATCGAGCTCCGTCGCCGCAGCTCGTTCCAGAGCCCCGCTTACCTCTCGGTAGAGATGGTGGCAGCTGCTATGGGCGGCTCGCAGTTCGAATACCCCGTGGGCACATACGCCGACACCGAGCGCTTCAACCACGTGATGATGGCCATGCCTTCAGTGATCAACGCCGATGGCGTCTACACCAAGGCTATCGCCGGCACACCCGAGGAGATGGCTGCCCTTCAGGCAAGCTACGAGCACCTCTGCAAGATGCGCGACGAGGTAATCTCCATGGGCGTCCTTCCTCCCATCAGCGAATGGAACGCTCTCAACCCCAACATCAAGTAAATCCCCCTGCGGTTTACACATACCCGATACAGAGCGGCTGCGCCATCGCGCAGCCGCTCTTGCCATATCTACCCCTCGCGCCTACTGCTTGATAGTGTGTCGCTATCGGGATCCACTCACATGCACCTTATACTCTCTCCTCAGCGGCCTCATCTACGAAGATGCCGAGCGGATTCTCTCCTGACCCCGCCAAGGCGGCGTTCCGGCCGCCTTGGTGGGGCTTACAGATGTAGCGTGGTCTACGACCACTCCCGTCCGCTCCGCTGCCGGCACCTGCCTCTATGGCCACCATTTTGATACGCTCCCCCTGTCCTCGCCGCCGAGTGGCCTGTCGTATCTCCACGCCATCGGATGCTCCGTGGAGCATCCCTACATTATGCAATGGAGTGGCATCCTTATCCCATCTCACGCCCAACACACCATGAGGGTGGTCGTAGACCACCGGCCTTTGTTAACCCCGCCATGCCGGCCGTAGGGCGGCTTGGTGGGGTGAGTGTCGTGTCCATGCGGATCTTCGTAGATGAGCCGCAGGGACAGGCAGCGACAGGCATTCGTTAAGTAGTGTGATTGTGATGAACTTCATAATGTCCACATTGTCAGGCTGTAACCCGCTTACGCAAATGGCATGTAACAAGGTCGTAACCATTTTAACCGCGTTTAACACAAAAACTATTGCACGCCCGTAATTCTCCGTAACTTTGCATTGTCA
>CALHWU010000175.1 GCA_938039795.1 uncultured Muribaculaceae bacterium | reverse complement strand
CAGGGTACATGGACAGCCATTGACGACGATGAATTAAGCGTGGTCATAAATCCGCAGTCGATTGAAATCAAGATTGATCCCTCCGATATAGCGTTCGACACCAATCTGCTAACCGGACAGGAGACTCCTGCGATTGATTCAATACGTCCGCTTGCCGCATCAGCACTGAAAGCCAGGCTGAAAAGAGAAGTCATGACCCGTTTCCTTGAAATGAAACATCTTGATGACGTGAAAGTGAAAAAGAATCTTCTGCGCTACGAGATCGGCAAAGACGACTTCACTATGTCGAGACTCGGCGATATCGAATAGCTGAAGATTATTGCGCGAGAAGAGCGTCAAGATCCACGGCGCGGTTGTGATCGTTAAGATAACGCCGCGCCGGTTTTTTGTATTCCCCGGATACAACCGAAAGCGACGGATCAAACAGCGGCGATCCTACTGCCCCGAGCTGCATGGCCGTATGGTAGACCGACCGAGAAGTGCTGACCGGCGACTGCGTGTTGGCTCCGGCTGCCTGAAGATATTCAGGATGACGCGCCGACAGACGATCGGACATCCATAGGATCAAAGGCACATCGATCTGCCACCGGCTCGGCACCGGCGAAGCGTGCAGAAAAAGATGACGGTCATCATCAAAAATATCCTCTCCATGATCCGAGGCATAGACCATGGCTGACTCGGCATCAAGGACATTCAGGCATCCGGCGACAGAATCGAGCATCGCGGCCGTATAGAAAATTGTATTATCGTATGCATTGTCCAGACGGGCCTTGGCCGCCAGGGAAGCATCGGCATAGCTGTCGGGGGTGAAACGCGCGAACGACTCCGGATAACGGTCGACATAGCTGAAATGTGAACCATAGGTATGGAGGACTATGAGCTGGCGGTTATGGCCGAGCGACAGTTCATCGCGCAGAAGCGGCAAGAGCTCCATGTCGTACCTGTCGGCTGCCGAACCCGGCTGCTCCTTGATAAACAGAGTTGTATCGGCCTCGTTGCCGAAATAGTCGATAAACGAGCGGTTGTAACGCTGATTTGAGAAGAAAGCCGTGCGGAAACCGGCCTCACGGAATGCTGTGATTATGCTCTTGACAGAGTAGATCGAGTCGCCGAACGTATCCGCGTCGAGATGCGACAGAAGCATAGGCACGCTCTTATGAGTGGTGTTCGACTCGGAATATGCATCCGGAAAGCTGATGAATCCGCCTTCGGCAAGCTGTGGCGACGTGGGCCGGTCGTAACCGTTGCTCTGCCACCGGTCGCCACGGGCTGTCTCACCGACTACGATGACCACTACTCGCCTGACCGAGTCGGCCGGCTGACGATCAAACGCTCCGGCGGAGAAATGAGACGACGTCAGCGAATAATCCCCGATACGCTCCGTGCGATCCACGGCAAGCACGATGTTGTAAAGAATATCGACAGGATATATATCCAGCAGAGGACGCACCGGCCTTTTGCCAGGCAATGATACGGCTATGGCTGTCAGGGCCGCGATAAGGGCAACCAACGACATGCGCCGGACTCCACTCCTGACACTCTGGCTTATGCGCCAACTGTGAGACACACCGGCTATCGCAAGAAAAAGCGACGGAAGATACATGAGGCACACCGTCAGAATAGCAGAGAGAAGATTGCCCAGCAGCTCGCCCACCTCGGTAGGATTGGTGGTAACGACATTCAGAAACATGTCGACAGCAATAATAGAGCGGCCGTAGAGAAACAGCAACACTATCTGAAAGGCTCCGAGCACCATGAAAGGGAAAACGGTCAATACCGTCACACCAATTTTACGGGAACATGACAGCCAGACACCGAACGCTCCCAAAGGGAACAGGAAATTGGCCAGCCGGCCGGCCAATGACAGTGACTCCGTGACCGACAGAGCTGCCGCCGGAATCACAAGCATGGCAAGTGTCCAAAGCAACAAAGCGTCGGGCAGATGAGCTGAAATATTTGAATAAGGTGTGTGTGTTTTCATTTTATATATTTGTCAGAATGCTTCATTTATATTGAAAGAAAAAGAGGAGGATCCTTTGCCTATGCCGTAATCGAGCCTCACGTTACAGCGTTTTTTGAACTCCCACCTGTAGCCGATACCAACACAAGGCAATACCTTACGCCAGCGCATAGCTCCTATCGACGGAGCGACGGTGCCGGCACCGGCCCACACCACGGCTCCGCTTCTGCGCCAGACGTGCTGCCGCAGTTCGGCCACTAAATTCACCGCGCACTTGTCGCGGTAGCGCCCCTCATAATAACTACGCATGCCACCGCCTTCCTCAAGATTGGAGAGCATGCTCCAGCACACATTGCCATAGGCAAACCTTCCTGCAATCTGGGCCGCCAGCACACCGCCGCGCCAAAGCGGAGCATAGCGGGCCAACCTGAAAGATGTGAAACTGAAAGCATAACTGTTGCTCAAGAATCTCGGACAGAACTTCTGATCAACTGACAACAGCCAGCCTGACGTGGGGCCTGTATGTGAATCGCGCGAGTCATATTGAAGCCGCAGTCCGGCGCCGAACGTATTGGTAACCATATCCTGTCCCTGCCATAACTCGGGGGACGCAACCTTGCGTGCGTCATAGTGGTGAAACTCAATTGCCGGCCCTATGAACAGACCCGGGCCAAAACGCCACATAAATGTGGCCGAGGCACGGTATGAGAGCAGGCGGTATGACGACTCGTTGGCATCATGGCGCTGATTGTCAAAGCCAAGCCCCCAGAATTTCGTGGGGAAGGAATAAAAAAATATGTTATAGTCGATACGATAGCGGTCGGAGGGGAAAATATGCGTGCCACGGAGACCGAGCAAAGCGAATCCGGCAGTAGAAAGATCGGAATAAAGCGATACATTGGAGGGTATCGACGCAGTGTCATTGCGGTCGGAAAGGTAATTGCCTGCCGCAACCAGACCGATGCCGAGCTTGGTGTCGGAAGCATAGTGCGGCCCGCCTATAAAACTGATATCAAGCCCCTTGCTGTAATCAGGCTTATTTGACTTTTCAAAATAGTCGAGCAGCCGATCGATGACATTGCCACGTCGTGGCAAAGTGTCAGCCTGCAGCTTGTCCTGCTCCTCCAATGCCAATCCCGTCAACGGGACTATGGCCATGATTAGCGTCAACAATATTTTGAAAAACTGATCGGTCATGACTTCAGTCGGCAAAGTTAGTCAAAAATACAATAAAGCGGGGCACCAAACTTTTCCGAATTATTCCAATTATTATCCTTAACGTCCATAAACGCCAATTCGAGCCGAACAAACCCGAAAAAAATGATGTTAAAATAAGACACCAAGATATCACAGATGTGTCACATTGTAAAAATCCTTCAACTATTTTGAATGATGAGAATAACTTTCGGCATATTATTGACGATCATAGCTGTCGCAGGGCCCGGTGCACGTGCGTCATCCGCATTATCACTGCAACCCGTACCGCTATCAATGCCAAGGATGTCGATCCCGGAGGCACCATCGGCGGCAATGGCGTTGCGCTCACTCATTGGCGAAACACGGTCAGATGACTCGCTGAGCGTGTCCACTGATGTTCAGGCCGCAGAGGGTTGCTGGTCGAAAAAACCGAGTCTGTATGATTATCCATATTCACCCACCCGCTCCATGCGCGACTGGAATCGTCTGTGGGCCAACACTGCCGTGCTGATGGGGGGCGGTCTGGCTGCTCTCGGCGTCCTCGAACTTCTGCCTCAGGAATCGACTGCCTGGAACAGCCATGAGAACAGCAAGACTCCGCTTTTCAAACGCTGGCTGCGCCATGTGAAGGAGGGGCCGGTGTGGGATGGCGACAAGTTTATATTCAACTTCATACTCCATCCCTATGCCGGAGCAGCCTACTATATGAGCGCCCGAAGCTGTGGCTTCAACTACTGGGGATCATTTGTCTACTGCTTCTGTGTCTCTACCTTTTTCTGGGAATACGGATTCGAAGCATTCAACGAGATACCGTCGGCCCAGGATATAGTAGTGACGTCGGTCGTAGGATCGATCATGGGCGAAGCATTCTACCACGCCAAGAGACATATCGTTTCAAACGGCTACCGTGTGCTCGGATCCCGCGCACTGGGCTACGTCACAGCCTTTTTCTGCGATCCTGTCAACGAGGTGATGGGCTACTTCAGAGGCGATCAGCGCAGAGCCATACGGCGCTTCGACGGTCAGTCAAAAGCACAGGCGAGCGCTTCTGGCGGCTTCGTATTCAATCCGGCGGCTTCCGTCGGCATGCGCTACGGCATCACCCTTAAATGTTCGTTTTAGAGAAAAATCAATTAACTTTGCAAAACCATAACCATAACATATGAAGATCTCACACACTATATACATTGCGGGCATACTGGCTTCGGCCCTGACATCGACCGCACAGACAAAGACCGAAATGATACCCTTCGGCGATTTCGAACACTGGGTGCGCCGGACCATCCGCGAGTCGGTGGTCATCGGCGGCCATGAAAAGGTGCTTTACGAAATAGGGCCGGAAAAGAATATCGAAGGGAAAGACAATGTGGCATACCACAATATGGGTGGTTCGCCCTGGGCCACAAGCAATGTTTATGCGAAAGTCTCTGGAGTGACAAAAGGGTCGAATGCCGTGTATCCCGCCAACCGCACGGCGACCGACCGCTGCGCGAAACTTTGCACACAGATGGAGCGTGTGAAGGTGCTCGGACTCATCAACATGGACGTAATGGTGGCCGGATCGATGTTTCTCGGAGAGATGGTCGAACCGGTGACGAGTACGAAAGATCCATATTCAAAGATGGAGATGGGCATACCATACGCCAAGCGGCCCAAGGCGCTGGTGATGGACTATTCGGTGGATATGCCGCAGACCGACACCCGTGTTAAATCCACCGGCTTCGGAGGCAAAAAGGTACTTCCGGGACGCGACGAGGCGGTGGTTTTCATAATGCTTCAACGGCGTTGGGAAGATGCCCAGGGGCAGATACACGCCAGGCGTGTGGCTACTGGAGGAGAAAAATTCAACCGGGGCACAGCATGGCAGTCGGGCCACAAGGTACCGCTCGTTTACGGAGATGTCTCATCCGACAAGTCACTGTCATGGCTCCCTCTGCGCAACGGCGAAAACGCTTATTACGCGCATAATTCCAAAGGCAAGCTTGTAAGGATCCAGGAGGAAGGGTGGGATTCGCCCGAAGCTACTCCCACACATGCCATAGTGATGTTCTCGGCAGGCAACGGCGAACCATATGTGGGGACTGAGGGTCTGACACTTTATGTCGACAACGTCGGATTCGCATTCTGAAGCCTCATTCATTTCACATTTCATATTAGACCGGAAAAAATGAGACCGATGAGAAAAGCCTCCAGACAAAAAGACCCAGCATGGGCTTTAGATGTAATGGACAGGGCTCCTTATATGATGGTAAGCATGTCGCGCCCCGACGGGACGCCTTACGGTGTGCCGCTTTCAGTGGCCCGCAAAGATGAACGCGTATTATATTTCCACTGCGCTTCCGACGGTGAAAAAATCGACTGCCTGAGGCACAATCCTACAGTCAGCCTGGCGGCGGTCAGCCGATGCACCCCGAAATATGAGGAGGACAAAGCCAACTTCACCGAATATTACCATTCGGCCATAGCTATCGGTATGGCAGAGGAGGTGACCGATAAAGTGGAGAAGACCGAAGCTCTCCGTCTTATCTGCCGAAGATTTCTCCCCGACAAGATGGATCATTTTGAAGAAGCCATTGAAAGAAGTCTTGACAGGACATGTGTGGTAAGAATTACTCTCTCAGAGCCTCCTGTCGGAAAATGCAAACCCTGACTGCGGACGATACCGATAATATCCAATTACCTTATTGATATATGAAACATTTCAAACCAAACGCCTGGATGCTGCCACAGCCCGTGCTCATCATCGGGACGTTCAATACCGACGGCACTCCCAACGCCATGAACGCCGCGTGGGGAGGCCAATGGGATCACGGCGAGATCATGATCTCAATGGGGGCACATGCCACAACACAAAACCTCAACCGCTGCGGCGAATTCACCGTTGCCTTCGCTACCGTGGATACAATGGTAGCTTCAGACTACGTAGGAATAACAAGCGCACGAAACGATCATGACAAAATGTCGCCGACCGGATGGAAATCCGTCAGAGCCGACAGCGTTGATGCACCGATCTTCGACTGCTTCCCCATGACGCTCGAATGCCGCATCAAAGAAAAGCTGTATGAGTCGGCTACCGGCTATTACATCATAGCCGAGATCGTCGACATCGTTTGTAAGGAAGAATATCTTGCCGAAGACGGCAAGCCTGATGTGGAAAAGATGCATCTGATCACTTTCGATCCGATCCATTCGGGATATATCGCGCTCGGCAACCGAACCGGCAACGCCTTCTCCGACGGCAAACTGCTGAAACGGGAATGAGGTATCGGGTGAAACATAAGTGTCCGAGCAAATAAAACGAACCGTTGGTCGCAAGCCCATATGAGCTTACTACCAACGGTTTACATTTTGTCGGGGTGAAAGGATTCGAACCTTCGACCCCCTGGTCCCAAACCAGGTGCGCTAACCGGACTGCGCTACACCCCGCCGAAAAGAGTGCCTGCGGCCAAACCCTGATCGACGCTGCAAAGTTAATCATTTTTTCGTAATTTTGCCGAACGTAACCAATATTTATTCTGCATGAGAGGTAAATTGTCATACATTATTCCGGGGCTGCTGGTGGTCATCGGAATATTCGCGTGGGGAGGAGGGATAGCGTTGTCGTCGCAGACACTGTCGCCACGCTGGGGAGCCCTGACCGCAGCTCTTGTACTGGCACTCACATCATTGCCCGTCACCTTAAAAAGAGCCGGCCAAGGGAAAAAGATTTCAGAAAAGGCTTTGCGCAGCGTAGCACATGTGTTTATTGCCGGAGGGATCGGTTATTTTGCCATATTAGGCATAAACCGTCTCGGAGCCACAGAAGATAAAGCTGAAACAGTGACCGGCGAAGTGACCCAACGCCTGCGTCATACCCATACCCGTCAGCGCCGTGTCGGGCGCAACCGCTATGTGGCCGACGGACATTATTATACCTACGGCGCCCTGATCACGCTCCCCGACGGAACCCAGACCGAACAGCATCTCAGCCTGGATGAATACAACCGCTTGAAAACAGGCTCAAGACGTCAGGTGAAAATAGCCCGCGGATGGCTCGGGATGCCGGTGGTACTGAGTGTGCGGAATACGAAGGATAATGCCCGAACCGGGAGCAGAATTAACAGAAAAATACATAATGAGGCTAAATAATGACTCATAATCGGGTCAGAAGGCTGTAAGATTCGACTATTTTTCGTATATTTGCCGAAAATATAAGCGACTGACCGCATCGCGGAAACGATTGCACCCAGTCGCAGGCAATCCAATGGCCGCGGCCCTGCCAGCAAATGCACCCTTGACATAGCCCTCCGACCACGGAACAGTGCGAGATCAATACTTATCGTCAACCCACCTTATAATCAGCAAACGATTGAATTTGCATGGCTAAACTTCCCGAACACCTCTACGGCCTCATAGGGTTCCCTCTGGGACACTCTTTTTCACAGAACTACTTCAATCAGAAGTTTGAGGCGGAAAACATATCGGCCAAGTATGTCAACTTCGAGATCGACGACATAGGGCGCCTGATGGAAATCATCGCCCAATATCCCAGTCTCTCCGGACTGAATGTCACAATTCCATACAAACAGCAGGTCATCCCCTATATGGACGAGATGGATCCTGATGCGGCCCAGATAGGCGCGGTCAATGTGATAAAATTCATCGGATCGGGAAAGAATCTCAAACTCAAGGGCTACAACAGCGACATAATAGGATTTTCCGACTCTATCGCTCCCCTGCTCAATGAAGAGCGCCGGCAAGCACTCGTGCTCGGCACCGGCGGAGCAGCCAGAGCGGTCAGCCGCGGTCTGATCAATCTCGGGGTGGAAGTGACAGCCGTATCGCGAACCAAACGCGACGGGATGCTGACATACAGTGAACTGACGCCTGAAATCATGAGCACCCACAAGGTTATCGTAAATACCACACCGCTTGGGATGTACCCTCATGTCGACGAGTGTCCCGACATTCCATATCAGGAACTCACGCCAGCCCATCTGTGCTACGACCTGCTCTACAACCCCGATGTCACACTGTTCATGAAGCGGGCACAGGCCTACGGAGCCGAGACAAAGAACGGCCTTGAGATGCTTCTTCTGCAGGCATTCGCCGCATGGAATATCTGGAATTCTTAATCTTCTTTCAAACATAACCAAACCTATTTTCCAACTATGTTTACCGAAAAACGCAGCAGTATGCTCCACGGAGTACTGCTCATAGCGCTCTTCTCATGCGCCGCCTTCTATATAGGCAGCGCTCAGGTAGTGCGCGATCTTTCTCTCAGCCCGATGATCATAGGCATCGTCCTCGGAATGCTCTATGCCAACTCTCTGCGCAACAATCTCCCCGAGACATGGGTGCCAGGCATACAGTTCTGCTCGAAGCGCATTCTCCGTGTAGGCATCATTCTTTATGGCTTCCGACTGACATTTCAGGACATACTCAATGTCGGGGCGGCAGGAATTATTATCGACGCAATAGTGGTAGTCACCACCATACTCGGAGGCGTTCTGATAGGCCGTATCATGAAAATGGATCGCGACATCGCGCTGCTCACGTCCATAGGAAGCGGCATTTGCGGAGCGGCAGCAGTGCTCGGGGCCGAATCCACCATTCAGACTAAACCCTACAAGACGGCGGTAGCTGTGGCCACGGTGGTCATTTTCGGCACGTTGTCAATGTTTCTTTATCCGATAGCCTACCGTTCGGGCATTCTTGAGATGACTCCTCAGGAGGTGGGCATTTACGCAGGCGCCACGCTCCATGAAGTAGCCCATGCAGTCGGCGCCGGAAATGCTATGGGGCCCGACGTGGCCAACGTGGCCATCATCGTGAAGATGATCCGTGTGATGCTGCTTGTGCCCGTGCTTCTCGTGCTCGGTTGGTGGGTTGCACGCCGCGCAGCCCGTTCGGCCGAGGGTGGAGCGGCAAAAGGCAAAGTGGCCATCCCCTGGTTTGCAGTCGGCTTCCTGGCTGTGATCGGGTTCAACTCCTTCGATCTGCTCCCGATGCCCGTGGTCGACGCCATCAACTATATCGACACATTCCTTCTGACAATGGCCATGGCCGCTCTGGGAGCTGAGACGAGTATCGACAAATTCAAGAAAGCTGGCGCCAAGCCGTTCATTCTCGCATTCTGGCTCTACCTTTGGCTTATCGGAGGCGGCTATCTTCTCGCCAAGTATCTCGCTCCGCTCTGGCTGTAAGCAACCCGCTGAAACATGCGTCCTCCCCTCTCTCTCATGCCATTGATTCCCATAGCCATCGCCATGGCTGTGGGAATCATTCTGTCAGACTGTATTGGATACGTCGCGGTGGGGTCCGGAGCCGTGGCCATCTCTATTGCACTGGCTGCCTTGAAACGCAACCATGCAGCCATTACGGGATGCGCTGTGGGCGCCGGCGCGCTGGCTTTCGGACTCGGCACCCCGCATTCAGGACGCCTTCCATATGACAGACCGGTCATTCTGGAAGCCGACATAAGAGAGATGAGCGATGGTGAAGTCACGTGCCGGCTTATAGCCGAGCCGATACGGTATACCGACGACAGCGGCTCATACCGTTTCGATCGGGCGGAGCACCTTTACCTTTATATACCGTCGACTGAGCCCTACATAGAGGCCGGCGACCGCATAGCTGTCGTCACCCTAATCCAGCGTCCGTCGGATCTCACCTATTTCCCCGAAGAGACCAGCGAATATCAGCGCATGCGCCGCAAAGGCGCCGGCGGCAAAGCGTTTGTCCATCCCGACAGCGTCATCTCTGTGAAGGATTCGCCTGATATCTTCATGAAGCTGCTGAAGCTGCGACGCGCTGTCACTGGCATCATATACTCAAGCGGCATGGATGGCCCGACGAAACATCTCGTCAACATACTTCTCACGGGCGACACCTCCGGCATTGACCAGGAGCTCCGGCAACGGTTCTCGGGCGCCGGCATAGCCCATGTGCTTGCCCTGAGCGGACTTCACGTCGGCATCATAGCGTCGCTGCTCTTAGTGATGCTATATCCCCTGCGACTGTGTGGCCTAAGAGCAGCGGCCTCAGTCGCCGTCATGGTGATGCTGTGGGCCTACGCGGCCCTGACAGGCTTGTCGGCATCGGTCACAAGAGCAGTGGTCATGGCATCGGTGCTGCTTCTCGCATCTTTGCTGCAGCGCCGCCACAGCGCGGCCAATGCTCTCTGCCTTGCGGCAATCCTGATCATGGCATTCGATCCCGGAGCGCTGTTCACCGTCAGCTTCCAACTGTCGTTCGCGGCTGTGGCCGGCATTCTTATCCTCGCCACTCCCCTCAATCCTGTGCCACCCCGACGGCGGATTCTCCACGGTCTGACCGGCATGCTGACCGTCACGGTCGCAGCGATGCTTGCCACCGGTGCCGTAGCGGCATATTACTTTCATGCCTTCCCTATATATTTTCTTATCGCCAATGTGGCCATAGCTCCCCTGCTTCCGGCTCTTGTAGCGGCATCCATATTTGCCATTATCCTTGAAGGCTGCGGATGCGGAATCGGATGGCTTAACCAATTTGTAGACCTGCTCGCTTCGGGTGTCACAGGAATAGCCGAAACTGTCAGTGGTCTGCCAGGAGCGACAGTTACGGGCATTTATTTCAGTCCGTGGCTTCTTACGGGCATGGCGGCAGCCATCGGCGCATTAGCTTACGGGCTTCACCGACGCCGCACTGCCGGACTTCTCGCCTCGGCCCTTTGCGCAGCGATCACCGTCTGCATAGCCCTTATAGCCCCGCCACGCGACGCATCGGGCATATACATGATCCCGTCGTACCATTATACATGTATAGCCGCTGCAACACCGGGCAATGTCACTGTCATCTCCAACGCCGGCGACAGGATGCTGCGTGAGATAGCAGGCCGCGAACGACATCGGTTCCGCGACTATATGTCGCGAAGAGGCATCGACTCCCTTACGGCCGTCAACCGCCGCATAGATCTCCCAGGCATAAGATACCGGTATCCGGTTATTCAGATCGGCACATCTTCGGTAGTGCTTGCCGACGATGCAGACGCTATGCCCGTGGCACTTGAAACGCCCCCGGTGTATTTGATTGTATGTCGCGGCTTTCGCGGAACGATGACCGACCTCGCAGCCACCTACCACCCCGACACAATCGTTATTTCATCAGATCTCAACTCCCGCCTCTCGGCAAGATATCTCGGCGAATGCAACGACATCGACCAGCCGGCCTACCTGATGCGCCCCGACCGCGTCCCCGACCTCAACACCCTTCTCCGCCGGCCCGAAGCCTACAGCAGAACAGAATCACCCTGATTGTTGGTAGCAATTATTAACAGCTGTATCCTGCGATATCCTCGCGGATCCTCGCTGAATTTGCTCACTTGCCAGCTGTACCTGCGTCGCTGTGTCGCTGTGAACGCTGTGAACCCGCGTTCACTGAATCTGTTCAAAATAAAAATTTCAAATCGCTTGTACAGATCAAAAAAATGATGTAACTTTGCAGTCGCAATCGGGAAATCAACAACAAACGAATTGCCCGGTCCCATAGCTCAGTTGGTTAGAGCACCTGACTCATAATCAGGGAGTCCTTGGTTCAAGCCCAAGTGGGACCACCCTTAAAATCAAGCACTTACATCCACTTGTAGGTGCTTGTTCCTTTTTAGAGTGACATCTCCGTGACATCCATTCCCAAACGTGAAATCATACGTGACATCAAGAATGATGTGCGAATCCCTGCAAGCCTCCATAGTTTGATTGTCGCAGATGATGTGAACACAAATTTGTGGCGAGTGAATATCGGCAAGAAATTTCAAGGCTTAATCCTCAAAACATCAAAGAAAAAACCGTCACCACGACTGGCAACGGTTCAAGCTCATAAGGGGTGCAGGGGGTATCAGAGCTAACGCCCACATTTTTGTAGGTGCGAGTCAGGAAAATTTTTTATTTGATTTTTCCACCATCCTTTAATGCCGGACCAAGCCAACATATTACACAAATCAGTGCGATTATCCACATAACAGTTATTTTATTTCGTCAAGTTTCTTGTTTGCCTGTTGGAGCAGTTGCACGAAATTGTTAAGCTCCGCAGGAGTGAGGCTTATGAATGAATTGCTTTTATGCGCATCGACACTTAGTTTGAGCGTCCACCCTTTGCCGGGATTCTCGGCGAATAACATCACATTGTCCTTAGTTGAATAGACATACTTTTCGTTGTGGTCGGTTTCTCGGTTGAGGTTGCTCTTGATGTTGTTGATAGCTTCGTAAAGCGAGGGAAGTTCCTTTTGGAAAATGAAAGCATCCTCCCATGAGTAATAATACTCGCCTCCACATTCTTTGCGGAGAGTTATGAAAACAATGCTGTCATTCTCGCTGGAGAACTTCTGTGCCTGTACCTCCACTCCTTTGAGATTGCCGATTTTCCAAGTGTCGAAGTGTACGAGCTGACCTTTGCTCTGTATGCTATCCAAGCGGCTCAATGCGATAGCGAGAGAATCCACCGCCGTATCGTTGGCGATAGAATCATTCGCGGAGGTTGTACTATCATTGCCTTTTGACCCACCACCGCAAGCGGTTGAGAGAGCCAACAACGCAACTGTTAAGATTGGGATGATTTTCTTCATGGGAGATTATGTTGAGTTGAGTACATATCTACTGCCGACACCTCGCGTATGCGGTAGTAGGTCTTGGGGGTGGGCATATCAATCGGCAAGTCTTATGGTTGCAAAAAACACATCTTCATCATCGTTCCAAGCTACCTTTATTCCACCAATGCAGCCGTTGTTATCTCCCTTCGTTCCATACCCTGCGACCATATTTTCGGTATCAGAATAGCCATCGCCGCAAATTACGCGCAAATGTTGCTTGAAATTCTCAATTTTTGAATTAGGGAGTGTGCTTAATTGTCTCCAAGCCGCAACCTTGTTTAGTTTGCCATTTTTGAACTCACAGCGTATATGGTCAAACTTGACATCTAAAACATATATAGAACCCCATCCACTTAAAACGCTGTCATTTTGTTCATCAAACTTAACACCATCACGTTTTAATGCAGCCTCGGTTTCGTTATAGTTTTCGCCTAATATTATTGAGCCGACATCAACCTTTTTCTGACACCCCGTTATTACCACGGCGAGCAGCATCAGCATCATTGCCAGTAACTTTTTCATTTTGTTTTATTTATCAGTTTATTATAGTTTTGGGCATTATTGCCATTATATTGTTTGACTTGGTATGCGCACTTGCCGATAAAACAAAAGCGCAGACTTTCGCCATACGCCTCTTGGCTCACCACAAGCCTTAATACACTATGAGAAAGCCCGCGCCGTAAGGCACGTTCTCAATGTGTATTGATAGCTCGTTACATTCCGAGGTGGTGATTCAGAGGCGCATTGAGCTAATATGTAAGGGTGCAATATCCCCAAAGGAATACTGCACCGCAAATTTACAAAGATTTTCTGACTTGGCAATGAAGTAATTGCCTTTCTTTTCCATTGATAAGCTTTTACAGCCCTATTTTGTCTCAATGAGTGTTGCGCTCGATTGTGTCCAAATCCTCTTTCAAGGGAATCAGAAAATCGTTGAGTAAGTCAAACATCTTTTCTGCCATCGCATTTGCGATTGCTTCCACGGACTCTTGGGATAGGGTCACTTCGATTGTTGTGCTTTTATTTTCCATATTATTACGGTATTGGGTTGAACTTCAATTTATCTTCAAGGCGGAGGTCATAGAGGGCTTGGAAATATTCGCTCACCCATTCCTCTTGGCTGCGGCGTGTTGCCATCGCCGCTAACGAGTTGCGGCTTGCCTTGGTCTGCGGATAGGCTGTAAGGAACGCATCGACTTTGCTCATGCCCAGCCACATCATCAGGCAAAACACGACATCGGCACGGGTCATCTTCTTTGACAGATGAATCTTCGCAGGGTATTTCGCCAACTCCCACGCCGTCTACCATACCGGTTTATCTTGGCGTTTCTTCTTCGTATGCTTCATAAGAATAAAACTTAACTTGTTGTTGTTTACTTCAAGCATTGACGGCAACCGACAAATTCCTTGACTTTTGTCGCGGCATCTGCTTACTGCCGCCATGCTTTTTATTACATCAGTTGAGGTTTAGGGCTGCAAGTGCTGGCGAGCCGCAGTTGTCAATCCTTATCCATTCGGGAATCTCCAGTTTCGGCATAGTCTTGGCTACCTCCATTTTCAGATGCTCCAAGTTATAGTAACCGTTGGCTTCCGCTACTGCATCATCGACACGCATTTCTGCAATTCCCGTGATGTGGTCGAATCGGAACTGAATGTCGTACTGGTCCGCATACCGCATTGTTTTATAAGTCCACATATTTTATTGATGTTAGAGTTATACAATTCTGTTTTGTCCAAGATAGCCATAGCAATGACCTATCACATCCCATATTGGCTTCCCCTGCTGAACATAGCGGATGATTATATCATCAAACCCGTCACCGCCTTGAATCTCGCAGTCGATAGGATGAGGGTGAAATTCCTCCATGACGGTGCTAATCCATACCTCCTTGCAGAATCCTTTCAACTTCTCGCCTTTCGACTTCCATTCATCGAACTTGCCTTGGTCGGGGAATAACACGACTTTTCGATTTCTCAAAACTTGATGCTTGTCGTATAGGTCGCGCCATTTGTCGGGGGTGAGGTTTATTCCACCGCATCCCATTGTTGCCATAGGTACGAATGAATAATCACACCCTTCCCACATCAGGGCAACAGCGAGAATCAAGGCTGCTTTCGGAGATTCCATAAGCCATATAATTGGCTCTACCTTTCCGCTGATATTCATTGCTTCGCGCTCCTTGTTGAGGGCATCAAATATTTTATCAGCCTTGCGGATGAGGTGACTTCCGAAAAAGCATTGGCGCAGGTCGAAGTTGGGATATTTGTCAGACATCACGGAATGAACCCAATTCTGTTTATTATGGTCACGCTTTCCAGTCGCAGAATCGTAGCCTATAATTTGACCGCTCCTTACTTTACCGTACTGGTCGAACTGCCAAAACACGGTCGAACCTCCATATCTGCTTGATGTGCCTACGCAGTACCGTTTGCAGATAGTTTCCACAATATCGGGAATCTCCACGCCTGCATTAGCATCAAAAAGTGAATGCAGGTATCTGACCAACGGATTCAACTCATAGTGACACATCGAATCGAGCATCACATTGGCATCTATATAAGACGGTGCCTTGTGAACCGGTTCCTTGCGTTGGCGCACTGATTTGTGCTTCCATAAATTATTGTCAAGTCCTTTATCCCGCAGGTCTTGAAAATATTCCTTTGGTGGATAATGATAACCGCAGTTATCGGCGCGGTCACATTTTCCGCATTGTCCGCTTGCGACTGGAGTCTTATCATCAAGGTAGATGTAATCTACGAATGTCTTTCTCCCACACGCAGGGCATACGACCTTGCCACGCTTCGACAATTCTATTTTTCTATCTCTTGTCATTGCTTCTTGGTGTTGGCGTTGCAAGTGTGCCATCTGTTTCAGTGAAACATTTGACACAGGTGCAACATAGTTAGACTTATCCCTTGACGGATTTTATATAACGACATACTTTCGATGCGCTAAATCCTACTTCGGCAGCAATATCACGATAGGATTTTCCTTGACGATTCAACTCTAAAATCCTTTCCTTGATAGCATCTTCGTCATCGTCTGATGCTTCCTTTAGATGCTCTGATTCCTTGGCTAAACCTATTTGGCGAAGATGAAGATAGCCATCAGATTCTTGAATGAGGTCACAGACAATCACGTTGTCGGCATTGTACTCAAAAGCACCGAATCGAACCTTTACCTGCTTTACATAGCGAAGATTTTCATCCTTTGCCGATTGCCCTATTGCAAAAGCACTATCAAAAAAATTCATCAACTTTTTAGAGCCTGCAAGGCTATTTTGGGTTATCGGTGAACGCATATCACGTTTAGGAGTATGAGCAATGATCAGAATGCTCCAACCGTGACTTTTCTTCATTGTATTAAGTCGTTGCATCAACGCACCTGCGGTCTTGCCTTTTTCCGCGTCGTTGCATAACCAACTCAGATTATCTACAATAATCACTTTGACGTTCAATGCGAGTGCTGCCGCCTCGATACTGTCTATCACTTCATTTACGGGGGGAAAAACGATGCGTAGGTGGGAGGGGGTGAGCTGGGGCTGGGTGATTGGTCTGGAGGTCAGGGAGTTGGGCGCGGGCTTGTGGTGGGCGGTGGAAAAACGAAACGTTTTGCAGGTGTAAAGGGATTTTGACAGACGGTTTGCACTTGAACGGTGTTCAAACGGTGGTTTTTACATTTCGGCGGCCTCAGGTCGCATTTTTTTTGCACCGGCGGGAAGTGTACGCGGCGCCGGCTCGATCAGGCGAGAATCCGCGCTCCTGCGGCGGCGTTTTTGCGACCGTCGACAAGCGGGACTCCGTCGCCCATCAGTGCGAGTGTATCGGCCGCATGGGCGCCGTGGAGAGGTGGCGAAGCGTCGGCAGATCTACCGAAGCAACATATTAAAACTGCCATATAGTTACTATTTGGAATTTTTGAGTAACTTTGCGGCATAAAACAGCGCCATGGCCGGCGGGCGACGGCGAGAGCCTCCGAAGCAGCCGGAGAGGTGGCGATAGAACAGCAGGAAATATGGCGAAAGTGATACACGTGCATCTGATCGGCAAGCGGCGGGATCTCTACTTTGGGAGTATCGCCGCCGTCTACAGCGTATTGACCCCGGAAGAGGTGGGAATGACCCGCAGCAGCCTCGCTCACGCCGGATTGTCGGGCGGCGGTACGGTCGTGACTAAAACGGCCATAATCAAGCAGTCAACGCTCATCAGAAACCGGAGCGACCTACCTGCCGCCGGCGACAATTGAGGCCGACAGAGAGCCTAAAAACGGCCTGATCGGCCGGTGGCAACAAATTGCCCGAAAATATTCCACGAGGGAGCCAGTGCGGCTCCCTCTATTTGTTGCCTGATAGTCGACAAGAAGAGGTTTGGGGATGCGTTTGGGGATGCGTTTGGGGATGCGTTTTGTCCCCTCGCCGGGGATGGTTTGGGGATGCATTGTTAAAAGGTTTGGGGATGCATTTTAACAGTTTACACCCCCTTGCAGGGGGGATAGGAACTCATGCCTTTTTTTTGAAAACACCCCAAAAACACCCCTACACCCCCCCCGAAACTTGAAACGACCTTACAGAATTGGGGAACTGTTAAAACTGATAATAAACACTGAATTAGTAAGATAGCAAATTTTTGAAGTCGAAATGTTAAAGAATAGCCGCGCGTCGCGCTTTGGAGGTGTTTTTTGGGTGCGCTGCGGGGCGCGCTGCGGGTACGTGGGGCGCGTGCGGAGTGCGCGAGATGTGTGAGTCGGAACGATCGGAACGATCGGAGGGATCGGATGACATGCGGCGCGGTTGATGTGATGGATGTGACTTATGTGGCGGATGTGGGTCATGATTGCATTTACAAGGTGTGGCGCAGATAGCCCACTATCGCCGCGACATGGTGGATGTCGCGCTTGTTTATCTCGTATGTCGGGCCTTCCGGATTGATGGATCGACACAAGACAACATTGCCACCATCATAAAGTAATTTGAATACCGCACCCTCATCGGAGTCTACAATATACGGTTTACCCCAATTGATCTCGTCGGCATCATAAACAAACCGGCACGCCAACTCGTCACCAGAAAGATAGAGAGGCGCCATGGAGTCGCCCTCTATGATTATAGTAAAATCGTATGGTGGAAAGGTGGGGATCACGGGCACCTGCTCACACTCGCCAGTAGTGGCGGTCTGAGCTACCACTGACAAACCGCCGGCCGCAGCAGTGAATGGTATGCGCGGCCTCGTCGCACCCGGATTAGTGCGGTCTATGGAGCCGGTGTCAAGATCTTTTGACGCTCGCGACGGATCGCCATCCGCGCCGGATGTCTGCTTTAGCATGTCACCGCGCCCTGTAAGCAACCATGTAGCAGATAACTCCGGATATACCTTTAGGATATTTTCTAATTTATCCGTCCCTATGGCTCCTTTGTTTTTAAGGGATTTTCCAAACGAGGCGTTTGACATCCCCACGCTCTTTTCAAATGCTGAAACGCTTAAGCCTTTACAGTCTATAAACTGCTTGATTCTTTCCAGGGTTTTGCACATAGCACAATTAATTTTAGGAAATTTCCTTTAGAAAATTTCCGTAATTAGAAAATATCCTATAACTTTGCAACATCTTCCAGATGGAAGGCGCTCCAAAGATACGAAAATTTGCAACAACACTCAAACAATTACGCGAAATGTTAAAACACGAATTTGAGAAACTACTCGGCTACACGGTGACGGACAAAAGCTATGTCGAAGCAAACACCATGTATATGAACGCCGGCGAAATGACCAAAGAGGACTTTTGCCGGGAATGGCTTAAGATTGGCCACACCTCGCTGGCTCATGCGCTCTCTGACAGCGTCAGCGAACTCCGTAAGCAGCTTGACAAAGCGAAACAGACCATCGAAAACCTCAAAACAGAGCGCGAGGCGATGGTCGTGAAGATACTCGACCAGTGGGAGTCGACAGGGTATGACGAATTTCGCGAAGTCGCCGAAGAGTTTACCACTCCACAGCGGATATTACGCTATATCATCGACCACCAAATGCTCCTCCGCGCTAAAGATTACGACGCCATAAGGGAGATGTTCGAAAAAGAGCACAATCACCAACCAATAATCAACGAAGAATGAGCCTATTTACAAAGATCAAACAGGACTTGCGGGCGCGCCATCGACGCCGCCTCGCCGCGAAGCTGCAGCGCATGATCGCCGCCGCAGCCGACGAAAACGACGGAGCGTTTGTCATCAAGTCTACAATTGTTTCCTTGGGTGATGTCATCGCCTACGGTAATGACTCCGGTAAGATCGTAAAAACAGATTGATGTATGGCAACAGTAGAAACATACCGAGCCTGCGTCGAAAGAAGTAAGCAACTCAATCGACGCGACTTCCACACAGGAGCCCTGGTTCCGGATTTAAAAGACCTATTTGGTGTCGTAAGTCTGATTAATAAAAGAAAGCTTAAGAGATGCAGCAAGGCTGAATATAGCCGGCACCTTAAGGAGGATAGACTCCTCCGGTTCCTGTATTTGGAAAATTAACCGGACGGGGAGAACATTGTCACGTTCGCCAAAATGGTCAGCCCTAAAGAGGATGTGTAGACCGTCTGCAAAATCCTCACACCGTTTGACAATGGGCAGTGCGTTTTTCACTCCATCCTCGGCAGTTTGAGCCGGAACTGTTACGCTGAATATATATGTGACCAGCGGGCACCCTGGTTGAAAGTATTTCATAAAAATTTATTACTGTCCGCTAAACTTTAGGAGGCAATAGAAAGAAAGGGCCGATTCCATT
>CALHWU010000174.1 GCA_938039795.1 uncultured Muribaculaceae bacterium | reverse complement strand
CGTCACCGGTGTGTTGCACATGGGACACATGCTTAATAATACCATTCAGGATATTCTTGTTCGTCGTGCACGTATGGAAGGTAAGAATGCTTGCTGGGTGCCGGGAACCGACCATGCCTCTATTGCTACCGAAGCCAAGGTAGTGAATAAGTTGGCCGCACAGGGTATTAAGAAAACCGATCTGAGCCGTGACGAGTTTCTGAAGCATGCCTGGGCATGGACAGACGAACACGGTGGTATCATCCTGAAGCAGCTTCGTAAGTTAGGTGCATCGTGTGACTGGGACCGTACGGCTTTTACTATGGATGAAAAGCGCAGTGAAAGTGTGCTGAAGGTATTTGTCGATCTCTATAATAAGGGACTTATCTACCGGGGAGTACGTATGGTTAACTGGGACCCGAAAGCACTGACAGCCCTGTCGGACGAGGAGGTGATTTATAAAGAAGAACATGGAAAGCTGTTTTACCTGAGATACAAGATTGAAGGAGAAGACGGATATGCAGTGGTTGCCACTACCCGTCCGGAAACGATTATGGGTGACACGGCCATGTGTATCAACCCCAACGACCCGAAAAACGCCTACCTGAAAGGGAAGCGCGTGATAGTGCCGCTGGTGGGCCGCGAGATACCGGTCATCGAGGATGAATACGTCGATATGGAATTCGGCACAGGCTGCCTGAAAGTCACTCCGGCACATGATGTCAACGACTACATGCTCGGACAGAAGCACAATCTGGAGACCATCGACATATTCAACGACGACGCCACCATCAGCGAAGCCGCCGGAATGTACATCGGAATGGACCGCTTCGCCGTGCGCGAGCAGATAGCCAAGGATCTCGCCGAGGCCGGCCTGATAGAAAAGGTGGAAAACTACGAGAACAAGGTCGGATATTCGGAGCGCAACGCCGACACCGTCGCCGAACCGCGCCTGAGCAACCAGTGGTTTCTGCGCATGGAGGAACTGGCTCGTCCGGCCGTAGGGGCCGTCGACAGCGACACGATACGCTTCATCCCCGAAAAATTCAAAAATACGTTCGACCACTGGATGGCCGAGATCCACGACTGGTGCATATCGCGCCAGCTCTGGTGGGGACACCGCATACCGGCATGGTATCTTCCCGACGGCACGTTTGTTGTGGCGATGGATGCCGACGAGGCGCTTGAACTGGCCCGCAAGAACGATCCGTCGCTCACCGCCGCCGACCTGCGTCAGGAGGAGGACGGACTCGACACATGGTTCTCCTCATGGCTCTGGCCGATCACGCTTTTCAACGGCATCCTCGATCCCGACAACGAGGAGATGCGCTACTACTACCCCACCACCGATCTGGTGACCGGCCCCGACATCATCTTCTTCTGGGTGGCCCGCATGATCATGGCCGGTTACGGATTTGCCGGCAAAGAGCCGTTCCGCAACGTATATTTCACCGGCATAGTCCGCGACGAGATAGGCCGCAAGATGTCGAAGCAGCTCGGCAACTCCCCCGACGCTCTGAAACTGATAGCCGACTACGGCGCCGACGGCGTCAGAGTGGGCATCATGCTCTGCGCGCCCGCCGGCAACGACATACTTTTCGACACGAAACTCTGCGAGACAGGCCGAAACTTCTGCAACAAGATGTGGAACGCCTTCCGTCTGGTCAAGGGCTGGGAAGTCAGCCCCGAAGCCGCACAGCCCGAGGCCGCACGCTTCGCCGTGGCATGGATGAAGGAGCGTCTGGCACAGTCGACCGAGGAGATCGCCGACCTCTTCAGCAAGTTCCGCATCTCCGAGGCCCTGCGCGAGGCCTACCGTCTCTTCTGGGACGACTTCTCGTCGTGGTATCTCGAAATGGTCAAGCCCGCATACGGCTCACCATCGGATCTGACCACCTACAATGAGACCCTCGGCATATTCGACGCCCTGCTGCGTCTGCTCCACCCCTTCATGCCGTTTATCACCGAGGAGCTGTGGCAGCATCTGACCGAGCGCCGCGACGGCGAGTCGATCATGTACGCCCAGATCGAACCGGTCGCCGACCGTCATCCCCGTGAGGCCGAACTGATGGAGACCGTCAAGGCCGCCGTCAACGGCCTGCGCAACGTGCGCGCCGAGAAGAATATCCCCAACAAGGAGCAGCTGACCGTCAACGTGATCGGCTCATGGGACAAGGCAGTCGACGCACCTGTGATGAAACTCGCCAATGCAGCGGCCGTCAACCACAACGCAGCGAAGGATCCGGCAGCCGCCACCTTCATGGTGGGACTTACGGAGGTCAACGTGCCGCTGCTCGACTCCATCGACGTGGAGGCCGAGACCGCCAAGCTTGAGAAAGACCTTGCATACTACCAGGGCTTCAGGCAGAGCGTGGAGAAGAAGCTCAGCAACGAGCGCTTCGTCAGCAACGCACCTGCCGCCGTAGTCGAGGGAGAGCGCAAGAAGCTCGCCGACGCCGAAGCCAAGATAGCCACCATCACCGCCGCACTCAAGGCTCTCAAAAAGTAAATATTATGGCACAGAAACCATCGATACCCAAGGGCACGCGCGACTTCGGTCACGAAGAGATGGCCCGCCGCAACTACATATTCGACACGATCAGGAGCGTATTCCGTCTCTACGGATTCAGCCAGATCGAGACGCCCGCCATGGAGAACCTGTCGACGCTGATGGGCAAATATGGCGAAGAGGGCGACAAGCTGCTCTTCAAGATACTCAACTCCGGCGACTGGCTGCGCGGAGCCGACCGCGCCATGATTGACGCCGGCGACTACGTGCACCTGACCTCGAAAGTGAGCGAAAAGGGGTTGAGGTATGACCTGACGGTGCCGTTCGCACGCTTCGTCGTGCAGCACCGCGACGAGCTGACGATGCCGTTCAAGCGCTTCCAGATCCAGCCGGTATGGCGCGCCGACCGTCCGCAGAAAGGGCGTTACAGAGAGTTTTACCAGTGCGACGCCGACATTGTGGGCAGCGATTCGCTCGTCAACGAGATAGAGCTCCTGCAGCTCGTCGACGAAGTGTTCGCACGCCTGGGCATACGCATCACCATCAAGCTCAACAACCGCAAGGTACTTGCCGGCATAGCCGAGATGATCGGAGCTCCCGAAAAGCTGACCGACATCACTGTGGCTATCGACAAGATCGACAAGATCGGCCTCGACAAGGTGAAGGATGAACTGGCCGAGCGCGGTCTGCCTGCAGAGGCGATAGCCCGGCTCGAACCTGTGCTCGCCATCAGCGGCGACACGACCGCACGGCTCGCGGCGCTGAAGGATATCCTCGCAGGCAACGAGACCGGACTGCTCGGAGTGGCCGATCTGCAGACCGTCATCGACGGCGCCGCACGCCTGGGCATGCGAGCCGAGGTGGAGCTTGACGCATCGCTCGCCCGCGGCCTAAACTACTATACCGGCACCATCATCGAAGTGAAGGCACGCGACGTGGAGATAGGCTCCATCACCGGCGGAGGCCGCTACGACAACCTGACCGGAGTCTTCGGACTGCCCGGCCTCTCGGGCGTGGGCATCTCGTTCGGCGCCGACCGTATCTACGACGTGCTCAATCAGCTCGACCTCTATCCCGCTGAAGCCACTGCTGCTACCGACGTGATGTTCGCCAACTTCGGCGAAGCCGAGTCGATGGCGGCCATGGCCATGATGAAGGAGCTCCGCAAGGCAGGCATCAAGTCGGAAATCTATCCCGACGCTGCCAAAATGAAGAAGCAGATGGGCTACGCCGACTCCCGCAGCATACCGTTTGTGGCAATCGTGGGCGAGAACGAGATGGCCGAGGGCAAAATGATGCTCAAGGACATGCGCGATGGTTCTCAGGCGCTCCTCACACTGGCCGAAGCCATAACCATTATCGGCAAAAAATCACGGCTCTTTCATTTAAGATAAAATAAAGCGTATATTTCCCCTTACCCGGTTC
>CALHWU010000173.1 GCA_938039795.1 uncultured Muribaculaceae bacterium | reverse complement strand
AGAGCCATAAGGCGATACTTCGCGACCATCTGCGCGCCTATCGCAAAAACGGTGTCCGAGCCAATATCGCTACCGAAAGCCTGCGCTATGCCTATCGCCTACTACAAGCGGCTTTCTATAAGATCGGTATTATCATTTAGAGCATTCCATAAGAATTTGTCAGCGTTATTCCTGATTATATAATAATTCTTTAATAACATGTTTTCCGGCCTTGGCGTGATGTCAGGGCCGGAAATTTTTATCGTTAGGTTATAGTCATAAATCAGTTGAACAGATCTACGAGAATTATCAAATTTGCGAATTTAGGAAACATTGAGTATCTTTGCGATGTTTTATATGCGCATACATGATAGTAACGTTCGAAAAAGAGTATCTGCGTCAGTTATATGAGGATGGAACGTGTACGGAAAAGAAGCACCGTTTCCAGCCCGATATCATCAGACGCTACCAAAAGGCGGTCAACTTCCTCAAGGGGGCGTCGTCAATCGAAGCTCTTTGGCCCATCAGATCGCTCCGGTATGAGGTGCTCGAAGGAGATAAAGCAGGCCTTTCGTCGGTGCGGGTCAATGACCAATACAGAGTAGAATTCTCTGTCACGCTCAGCGATAAGGAGCCGGTGCTCACTGTATGCAATATCATCGAATTGTCAAACCATTACAAATGATACATTGTCATGGAAGTTAAACTTGAAGGAGTGGAGCCACGCATGATTGCCAACAATCTAAATCCGAGCAGGCCGATTCATCCCGGGGAAATGATCAGGGATGAGATCGAATACCGGGGCATATCGCAGAAGGCGCTCGCCAGTGAGATCGGCATCCCCGCTTCGATACTGAATGAGGTGCTCAACGGCAAGAGGGCCGTCAATACTGAATACGCGCTGCTGCTTGAGGCGGCTTTAGGCATAGAAGCTGATCTCTGGCTCAGGCTTCAGGCCGATTACAACAAGCAAATTGCCAAATCCGACCCGTCATTCATGGAGCGGCTTGCACGCATACGGCGTGTGGCAGCTTTCTTATAAGAGATTGCAGCGGATTCGGAGATTTCAGAAAAAATTCACTAACTTTGTAGGGAGAGCGGACCTCGAGGGCCCGGCTCTCCCTACGTTGTATTTATTCACCCTACCCACATAGCTCCATGAAGAGACTCTTATTCAGTGCATTACTGGCGGCCGCAGCAGTAGCGGCCCCACAGGCATCGCCCTTAGGGGCCACCGCAAAAGCCGATAAAGCCGCAAAAGCTGACAAGGCCGATCTGCCCCAGGCCGCAATGCGCGCGCCGCTGGCACCGCTCGCCGGTTACTATTACGGCAACGCCACCGCCCCGGGCGGACACGAATGGCAGTCGCCCGACTCCGTGGCTTACAACAAGCTGCAGCCGAGAGCCACGTTCTACCACTTCGCCAACGACGGGAGCGCCCTCAACGTCCTCCCCGAATCCTCGGCCTACACCATGTCGCTCGACGGACAGTGGCGCTTCCACTGGGCTCCCACCCCCGATCAGCGCCCAGCCGACTTCTACACAGCCAATTATGACGACTCCAAGTGGGACCAGATCACCGTCCCGTCGAGCTGGAACATCGTCGGCATCCAGAAAGACGGCTCGCAGCGCTACGGCACCCCCATCTACGTCAATCAGCCCGTCATCTTCTGGCACCAGGTGAAGCCGGGCGACTGGAAAGGAGGCGTAATGCGCACACCCCCAACCGACTGGACTACCTACAACGCCCGCAATGAAGTCGGCTCCTACCGCCGCACGTTCGACATACCCAAGGACTGGCGCAACCGCGAAGTCTACATCTCATTCGACGGCGTCGACTCCTTCTTCTACCTCTGGATCAACGGCAAATACGTAGGATTCAGCAAAAACTCGCGCAACGCCGCCCGCTTCGACATCACCTATCTCGCCAAGAAGGGCGCCAACACCGTAGCCGTAGAAGTCTACCGCTCCTCCGACGGCTCATTCCTCGAAGCGCAGGACATGTTCCGTCTCCCCGGCATCTTCCGCTCCGTCCGCCTCTACTCCACACCCAAAGTGCAGATTTCCGACATGGTGGCCATCCCCGACCTTGACGCCGACATGACCGACGGCACCCTCAGCGTAGCCACCACCGTCAGCAACCTCACGTCGAAGGACGCCCGCAAGATGCGCCTGCGCTACTCGCTCTATCCCTGCCGCCTCTACTCCGACGATATCGAGGGCGAACAGCCCGTAGCCACCGTCGAAAGCCCCATCTTCGCCGTCGGAGCCGACACCGCCTCGATAGTCGACCTCGACCTCACTCTCGCCTCCCCCCGCCTCTGGAGCGCCGAGCAGCCCTGGCGCTACGTGCTCGTCGGCCAGATCATCGACAAAAAAGGCCAGCCGACCGAGACCGTGTCGACCTACACCGGCTTCCGCAAGGTCGAAGTGCGCCAGACCGAAGCCAAGGATGACGAATTCGGCATCGCCGGACGCTACTTCTACGTCAACGGTCAGCCTGTCAAGCTCAAAGGCGTCAACCGCCACGAGACCGACCCCGCCACAGGCCACGCCATCAGCCGCGACCACATGCTCAAGGAAGTGATGATGATGAAGCGCGCCAACATCAACCACGTGCGCAACTCCCACTATCCCGACGACCCCTACTGGTATTATCTCGCCGACAAATACGGCATCTATCTCGAGGACGAAGCTAACCTCGAAAGCCACGAATACTACTACGGCAAAGCATCCCTCTCCCACGTCGACGAATTCGAGAACGCCCACGTGGCACGCGACATGGAGATGGTCCATTCCACCGTCAACTCCCCATCCATCGTCATCTGGAGCCTCGGCAACGAAGCCGGCCCCGGCAAGAACTTCGTCACCGCCTACAACGCCATCAAGGCCTTCGACCAGAGCCGCCCCGTGCAGTATGAGCGCAACAACGACATCGTCGACATAGGCTCCAACCAATACCCCTCCATTGCATGGGTCAACGAAGCCGTCAAAGGCAAGATGAACATCAAATACCCCTTCCATATCTCCGAATACGCCCACTCCATGGGCAACGCCGTAGGCAACCTCGTCGACTACTGGAACGCCATCGAGAGCACCAATTTCTTCATGGGCGGAGCCATATGGGACTGGGTTGACCAGAGCCTCTACAACTACGACGCCAAGACCGGCGAACGCTACCTCGCCTTTGGCGGCGACTTCGGTGACCGGCCCACCGACGGCCAGTTCGTCATGAACGGCATCGTGTTCGGCGACCTCACCCCCAAGCCCCAGTATGCCGAAGTCAAGAAGGTCTACCAGAACATCGCCATCACCCCTGTCGACATGACCAAAGGCCAGATCGAGGTATTCAACAAAAACTACTTCACACCCCTCACCGACTACACCCCCTCCTGGACCCTCTTCGAGGACGGCAAAGCCATACAGAGCGGCAACGCCCTCCAGGGCCCGAAGATGGCTCTCGGCCCACGCGAGAAACAGGTCTACACCATACCGTTCGACACCGCACGCATCAATCCGTGCAACGAATATTTCGTCAACATCGACTACCGTCTCGCATCCGACAAGCCCTGGGCAAAGGCAGGCTACGTGCAGATGTCGGAGCAGCTCGAAGTCAAGAGCCCCGACAAGCCCCGCTGTATGCGCGGGCTGACCGGCCAGATCGGCAAGATCGACGTCAGCCGCAACGGCAACACCCAGACCGTCAGCGGCCATGGATTCGAAGCCCGCTTCTCGCTCATCTCAGGCACGCTCCAGAGCCTTACTTTCAACGGACGCAACGTCATCGTCCCGGGTCACGGCCCCGTGCTCGATGCCTTCCGCGCCTACATGAACAACGATAACTGGGCCTACGGTCAGTGGTTTGCCAACGGCCTCTACGACCTCAAGCATAAAGTCACCTCATGCGAGACATTCACCGACCGCTTCGGCAACGCCGCCCTCTCCTTCACCATCGAGAGCCAGGCGCCCCGCGGAGGACGCATGACCGGCGGCAACGGCAATGCATCCGGCACCTATTCGATCGACGAAAGCCAGTCGAAGATCTTCGGGCCCGACGACTTCAAGTTCATCACCAACCAGATCTGGACCGTCTATCCCGACGGATCGGTTGAGCTCAATGCCGTCATATCGTCCAACAACCCGGCGCTCGTACTCCCCCGCCTCGGCTACACCATGGAAGTGCCCGATGAATTCGGTCGCTTCACCTACTACGGCCGCGGCCCCGAAGAGAACTACGCCGACCGCAAGACAGGCCAGTTCGTAGGCCGCTACTCCGCGCCCGTAGCCGACATGTTCACCAGCTACACCCGTCCGCAGAGCTGCGGCAACCGCGAGGAAGTGCGCTGGGCTGCTCTTACCGACTCCAAAGGCGACGGAGTGATGTTCGTAGCCCCCGACAAGATGTCGACTACCGCCATACCCTACACCGAGATGGAGCTGCTGCTGGCCGACCATCCATACAAGCTCCCCACTAAGAAATCGACCACACTGCATCTCGACCTCGGAGTGACCGGCCTCGGCGGCAACAGCTGCGGCCAGGGAGGCCCGCTTGAACATGATCGCGTCAAAGCCACCGAACATCGCTTCACGTTCATCATACGCCCGGCCCAAGCCGACTCAATCGACCAGAGCGCCAAAGTGCGCGGCGGAGGCCTCCAGCCCATCGGCATCAGCCGCTCACGTTCAGGTGAGATCACCATCTCCTCGCCCGACCCGAAAGCTCAAGTGATGTACACAGCCGGCGCCTTGCGCAAGGCCCGTCTTTACACCGGCCCCTTCTCCTTCAAACAGGGAGGCACCATAAAGGCATGGCTCAAGGACACCCCGACAGTCTACGCATCCGTCACACTGCCCAAGATCGAGACCATCGCCACCGAAGCCATCTATGCAAGCAGCCAGGAGCCCGACTACGGCGAAGGCTCCAACCTCGTCGACGGCGACCCCACGACGATATGGCACACCATGTATTCCGTCACCGTCGCCCCCTATCCCCACTGGGTTGACTTCGACGCAGGCGACACGAAGTCGATCAAAGGCATCCAGTATCTGCCCCGTCAGGACGGCAACTCCACAGGCACCGTGAAAGACTACGAGATCTATGTCAGCGCCGACGGCAAGCAGTGGGGCGATCCCGTAGCCAAAGGCACTTTCGAAAAAGGATCCTCGCAGAAGACAGTGATGTTTGCCAACCCGGTCAAAGGCCGCTACATCCGCTTCATGGCACTGAACGCCCAGGATGGCCGCGACTACGCATCGGGAGCCGAGTTCGAAGTCATAGCCGAGTGAACGCCATATCACTCTGACAACTGAAATCCAGGAAGGCGCGCAACATGTGCGCCTTCCTTTTATACTATAATGTCAAATTAAAGTCAGAGCACCGGGCTCAGCAGCCTCACTATCGACTCCAGCGCCTTGTGAATCACGGGA
The DNA here is from genome assembly GCA_938039795.1 of uncultured Muribaculaceae bacterium. Taxonomy (GTDB): domain Bacteria; phylum Bacteroidota; class Bacteroidia; order Bacteroidales; family Muribaculaceae; genus Paramuribaculum. The sequence continues at coordinate 2,551 of CALHWU010000173.1, read as the reverse complement.
CGACGACGCCATTCCGCGCCACGGACACGTTCGCTGCAGGCCTGATCGGCTTCAAAACGCCGCTGAAGCTGACTGTTGACCTTTCGGGAGTAGATCATCATGTTTGCCTCGAAATTATGCTCGAAGCTCCGGAAATCGATGTTGGCCGACCCGACAGAACTGAAATCGTCGTCCACCACCACCACTTTGCTGTGAAGCATTCCGCCATCGAAGAAATAGATCTTCACACCGGCCAGAAGACATTCCTGCACGTAGCTGCGCGAAGCGTATGTCAGGATTGACGAATCGCTGCGCCGGGGCATCATCACCCTCACATCCACTCTCGACAGTGCGGCAGCCTGCAGACACTTCAGAAGACTCTCCGTAGGCAGGAAATAAGGCGTCTGCACGTAGACCCGCTTCTTCGCATTGCCTATAGCTTTCAGCAGCAGATAAGAAATGTTGCTCCATTCGCTCGTCGGGCCGCACGTCAGCAGATTCATTCCGGCATCGCCGGGATTTTCCTGCCCGTCGTCGCGCGGATCTCCCGCGGCCACGCTCTCCTCGATAAGCTCCTGCCCCATAAATCTCCAGTCGACCGCAAAGCTGTATTGAAGAGCGCCAACGGCCGGCCCCTTTATGCGAAGATGAGTGTCGCGCCATAAAGCGAAACCGGAGCCGCCGTCGACATACCGGTCAGCTATGTTCATTCCGCCGATATATCCTATCGCTCCATCTATCACCACCATTTTGCGGTGATTGCGCCAGTTTATGCGGGTAGCGAAAGGCGGGAAAGCCACCCTGAAAAACGGATATACCTCTATGCCGGCCTCGCGCATCTTGCGGAAAAAAGAGTTTTTCGTACCTATCGAGCCGATATGGTCATAGATCACCCTCACTTTCACTCCGGCCCGAGCCCGCTCCATGAGCGCAGCGGCTATACGCTGCCCGATGGCATCGTCGGCGAAAATATAGTATTGCAGATTGATATACGACCGTGCCGATGCGATATCCCGCTCGAGCGCTTCAAACTTTTCAGCACCGTCGAAGATCTCCACATCGTTTCCCACATAAAAGGTGCTTCCCGTCAGCGACCGTGCGAGCTGTATCTGCTGCCGCGTCTCAGCCGGCCATCCGCGCAGATCGGGCTCTCCGGCATCCGGAAGAGTAAGCTCCCGGAGCCTGCGGCGGTTACGGCGCGAAATCATACGGGTATTCTTGATACTTCTGCCGAAAAACACATACAGAACAATCCCGCCGATAGGGAACATCAGCAGGACGGTCACCCACGCAAGTGATTTCACGGGATTACGGTTTTCCGACACGATGATGCCTACTATGCTCAGTATCGTACCGGCATAAGCTACTACAAGCGTCCAATAGACCCATGGCGTGCGGAGGAAATTCTCTATTGTCGACATCAGTATTCCTTTAATTTCGCTAAATTAACAAATAATCCCGCACCCACACCAAAAAATGCTCATTTTTCTCTTTCTTGTGCAGCGACACAGGAAACAGCAGCGAGATCCATGCTGCCGACATGGATACCACTGTCAGTGTTTCGCCACAGGCCAGTCGAAAGTGCGCAGAGCCAAACGCAGACGTGCCTCCTTACCTCCGCAATATTGCCCGAGCAGAGCATGAAACCGTGGCGAATGATTCATTTCCCGCAGATGGGCCAGTTCGTGCAACACTATAAAATCACGCAGCTCAAGCGGAAGAAATACGATCATATACGACAACGTGATGACACCTCGTGAAGAACATGTGCCAAGCACTTTCCGCCCCGACCCGATACGCCATTCTGCCGGATGCAGATCAAGTTCAGCAGCAAGCCGCATGGCTCGCGGCAACAGAAGCCGCTCTGCCAACGCCTCCGCGACACGGCATGTCATACGGGATATCATTGCCGATACTTCAGGCGAATCAAGCTTAAGCGAAGTCCCGACTTCGATGCATGTCACCGGGATTTTAGGCGTTGCCATTATTTCCGACGGCCTGTGCGACTGACGTGTGACGATTATTCGTAGGTCGCCGCAATCGATCGTGTGTCCGTCGGCATACGATGCATGCCGGGGCTTGCACGAAAGAAGCTTCGGCGCCATCGAATCAAGTGCGTGCATTATCTCCTTTTCAGATATGGCATTTGGCACGGTCAGTCTTACATGCCCCGATTTCCATCGTGCTGTAAGCCTTACAGACCGGCTGTTATTCACTACCTCCACCTCACCGAGCAGAGGGTGACTGACTGTGCCCGTCATCGCGCGGCTACCCCCCAAAGAAGCTTCTCACGGAGAGTATCGGTAAAACTCTTGCCGCGCAGCCTGACGACATTGGTGTGGAACCGCGAGCGGGAGATCCGCAGACCAGTCCCTGCAGGCAATGTCCATACCATACCGTCGATACTCAGCGTGTAGCATCCGGCTCGCGAATGGGGCACAACCTCAATCGTTGCAGAATCAGCCACTACGATAGGACGCATATTGAGCGAATGCGGAGCCACCGGAGTTATCACCCAGCTTGGGGCTGAAGGCGCCAGAATGGGGCCGCCTGCCGACAGGTTATAAGCCGT
>CALHWU010000172.1 GCA_938039795.1 uncultured Muribaculaceae bacterium | reverse complement strand
CAAAGTTAGAGTCTATATCGACAGGTTTCAATACGCCATCGCGGACGGTTGTACGGAGGCTCCGTTTGGAGGTCGCAAAATGAATCCAAAGTATGCCCGCTATTTCGAGAATAACGGAAAGCGTATGCTCGTCATTTACGAGGAACAGGCAATACCGTTCATCGCCGACATTATCAAGACAATGCCGGGCGGCGAGAAAATCAAAGTATATGTTTTCTCGCATGGAAGCTATGCCTACGATGATGAATTTGCCGAAGTGGAAGACCGCGTAGAGCTGTGCGCCCTGCCGCAAGCCATCTACGACGCTTACCAAAAAGTGCTGCCCAAACGCAAGCCCAAATTCCTCGTCGATGATCTCGTTACCGAGATTGAGGCTATCGACGCAGTCGCTTTGCAAGGCAAAGAAACCGAAGCCGCAGAAGTTCAAGCAACTCTTGACTTCGGCGAAGATACGGAGAAAGGAGGCGACGAATGAAACAAATACGCTATCAGCAGAAAGCCGTTGATGAACTCGTAAACAAGACCATCGACTTGCTCGGTCTGCGTGGCAGCCGCCACACACTCGTTTTCAAGTCGCCCACCGGTTCCGGCAAAACCGTGATGGCATCGGAGATGCTTATGCGGCTCAACCAGGAACTCGCCGAGCGTCCTGATGCTCCATGCACCGAAGTAGCTTATATTTGGATTGCTCCAAATAAACTGCACGAGCAGAGCTACTTCAAGATGAAGAACTACTTTACCGAGAATTGCGCCCTGCGTCCCGTCATCTACGATGAACTCGACCACTCCGCCGACGGCTACATAAAGCCGGGCGAAATTCTCTTTGTAAACTGGGAGAGCATCAACAAGGACAAAAACCTGATGGTGCGCGAAACCGAAAACTCGGCTTCGCTCTATGATATTACCCGCCGCACACAAGACGATAACGGTATACCTATCGTGCTTGTGATTGACGAGGAACATATGTTTGGCGGCAAGAACGCCAAAAAGTCGGAAAAGGTGCTCGCCACTATTCAGCCCAAGGTTGAAATCCGAGTGTCTGCGACACCGCAGACCAATGGCGAGCAGCAGGTCAACGTGCCCCGTGAGAAAGTCATCGAGGAAGAAATGATTAAGGAGAACATTGTCCTTAATCCGGCTCTCGACTTCAAAGACCCTCACGGCTCACTCAACCAACACCTCATTTGGCTTGCTCTGGAAAAGCGCAAGGAACTCGCCGACGCTTATAAAAAGCTCGGCGTGGAGATTAACCCACTCTTGCTGATTCAGCTCCCCAATGACAATAGCGAGAACCTTACCGTTGACGATACCAAGGTCAAGGACGAGGTCATCACTACTCTTGATGCTTACGGCATCAATACCACCAATGGCAAGCTCGCCATTTGGCTGTCGGGAGAGAAGACAGACGACCTCGACGTAATAGACCGACCCAACGACCCCACCGAGGTATTGCTTTTCAAGCAAGCCATTGCCCTCGGCTGGGATTGCCCCCGTGCCGCCGTGCTTCTCATCTTCCGAAAGATTGAGAGCTTCCAGTTCTCGGCGCAGACCGTCGGGAGAATACTCCGAATGCCGGAACAGAAGTATTATACCGACCAACGACTGAATCAAGGTTACGTCTACACGAATCTTTCAAAAGATATAATCGAAATCGTGAAGGACGATATGGATTATCTTGCTAAAACAGTTGAGGCGAAACGCCGCGAGGGCATCAACAACATTGTGCTTGATTCGGAATACAGTGAGCGACTTTCTATCGACCGAAACCGCCTTGGTACAGATTTCAAGGATTTTTTGAAAGATACATTTAAGTCGGAATGGGGATTATCGTCCGGGCAGTTATCGCTCTTTACCGAGGATATGCTGTTTGGTGAAGAAGATCCGGATCCCGAGCCGGTCGACGTAACAAGTGAAACTTTCCGCAACCGTCAGGCTGCCATAAGTCAGCGAGGCATCAATTTCAGCGTCAAGAACGTAAGCACCGACATCGTTAAAGACCTTGATATGACCGGCGAGGTCGGGACAAAGATTGTCGAGAGCAAAGCTACATACATCAACAATGTAGCCGACCTCACCGCTATGTACCTCGCTTTCTGCAAGCGGCTGCTCGGCAACGACTATGAACAGCGCAGCGTCAAGACGCTCGGAGGTGCCCTCAAAGAAGTTATGGAAGAACTCTTTGAGGTGTTCGAGTATGATGCAATGAAGATTATCCTCTCCAATGATAATGTGCATCATAATCGCCCGAAGTTTGAGCGTCTTATCGCAAAGGCTATTCACAAGTACACCGAGAAACTGCGTATCCGTCAGGCTGCGGCAAAACGCCGCGCCTTCAAGCACTACGACTGGGTCGTTCCGGCGGAACGTGCTTACCCCGTCGATACGTTCAACGAACAGCCGCAGATCGACTACCACGCACTGCTGCCGTTTATGGAGTACAAAGTAGCGTCAACGGTGGAACACGCTTTTGCGAGCTTCCTTGAATCTCAAAGCAACGCAATTGAGTGGTGGTTCAAGAACGGCGACCAGGGCAAAGCCCATTACGCCATTGGCTACACCAACTCATTCGGCGAAAAAGCTCTGTTCTATGTTGACTTCATTATCCGCATGAACAGCGGTGATGTTTTCCTTTTCGACACGAAGACGGAAAACAGCGACCCGGAGGCTCCCTACAAGCACAACGCCCTGTGGGAGTATATGCAGCTTCCCGAAAACAAAGGCAAGAAGCTCCACGGCGGCATCATCATATCCGACGACTTCGGCAACTGGGTATATTCGCCCGCTCCGCTCGACGTGAAGCTCGGCACATCTGATACGACTAACTGGGATATATTCGACCCACAACAATATACGTGATCGGTTATAAAGAGATTTTTCAGCTTTTTGCTGTCACTTCGTTGTAATAGTTTGGCTTTTTTCGGGCGATTTGTGTAATTTTGCATGTTGAAATAACCGATACGGAAACAAACTCATAACACAACCAGATATGTCACAGAAAGCATTACTCATGATTCTCGACGGGTGGGGCATCGGCAACCACTCGAAGGGCGATGTGATTTATTCCACACCCACTCCGGCCTGGGACAGCCTTATGGCCAAGTATCCCCACTCGCAGCTGCAGGCCAGCGGCGAAAATGTAGGTCTCCCCGACGGCCAGATGGGCAACTCCGAGGTGGGCCACCTCAATATCGGCGCCGGCCGCGTGGTCTATCAGGACCTCGTGAAGATCAACAAGGCATGCGCCGACGGCTCTATCATGGAGAATCCCGAGATCAAGAGCGCGTTCGGCTACGCCAAAGAGTCGGGCAAGGCTATCCACTTCATGGGCCTGACATCCGACGGTGGCGTGCATTCGTCGCTCGATCATCTTTTCGCACTCTGCGATATCGCCAAGGCCTATGGTCTTGAAAAGGTATATATCCACTGCTTCATGGATGGCCGCGACACCGATCCCCACAGCGGCAAAGGCTTCATTGAGGCCCTGCAGGACCATTGCGCCAAGTCGGCCGGAACGATAGCCTCGATCATCGGCCGCTATTATGCCATGGACCGCGACAAGCGCTGGGAGCGCGTGAAGATCGCCTACGATCTGCTCGTCAACGGCGAGGGAGAGCAGGCCACCGACATGGTCGCCGCCATGCAGCAGAGCTACGACAACGATGTGACCGACGAGTTCGTTAAGCCGATCCACAATTCGGCTGTCGACGGCACTATCAAGGAGGGCGACGCAGTCATCTTCTTCAACTACCGCAACGACCGCGCCAAGGAGCTGACCACAGTGCTCACCCAGCACGACATGCCCGAAGCCGGAATGCATACCGTCAAGGATCTGCAGTATTACTGCATGACTCCCTACGACGCATCGTTCACCGGAGTGCATATCCTCTTCGACAAGGAGAACGTCGGCAACACGCTCGGCGAATACCTATCGTCGCTCGACAAGAAGCAGCTTCATATCGCCGAGACCGAGAAGTATGCCCACGTGACATTCTTCTTCAACGGCGGCCGCGAGGCTCCCTACGAGGGCGAGGATCGCATTCTCGTGGCTTCGCCCAAGGTAGCCACCTACGACCTCAAGCCCGAGATGAGCGCCTATGAGGTGACCGACGAGCTGCTTGCCACACTGAAAGAAACGGGTGAAAACCTTATACTCAACCTACTGCCCGGCGACGCGGCGAAACTGATCGACTGGCGTCAGGCGGCGCAATATGCCGCCGTCGTCAAAGCCGATTTCGTCGAAGTGATTCCCGGGGGCGCCACACGCACACCCAACTCAAACAGGCTTAAAACTCTCCGCGGCAAGCTGCTGCGGCAGATAATAACCGACGGCATCGACAGCCGCGAGGCTCTTCTGAGCGCTGCCGGCGACGACTACGCCGCAACGCCCGAACTCTCCGGCACTGATACAATTGTTTTCACGACCATAGCCGCACAATAGCTTTTAGACATTATTTTTTACGCCTTAAAAGCATTTTGTCACCTTAAAATAGGCAACGTTGTAAATTTTGTTATAACTTTGCCACATGCA
>CALHWU010000171.1 GCA_938039795.1 uncultured Muribaculaceae bacterium | reverse complement strand
CAGCAGCTATGAGGACCGAGGACGCCAGTTCAAGCAGGCTGTAGCCGAAATGAAATGACCATCCCACTCCACCTACACGACACCAAACAAAACGTCAGACTATGGAAAATCTTGAGGTGATCCCGCCTGTCGATCTGTCGAGGCCGTCGGCGACCGAAGCACTCAAAGCCGCAGCCGCCACCCACGCACGATCCGACAAGCATATATGGGGAATATATATCATGCTCTGCCTGATATCCCTGATAGAACTCTACAGCGCCTCCTCACGCGAAGTCAACGTGCACGGCACGCTGGGGGTATTCGGCCCGCTGGTGCGCCATGTGGCGCTTCTGGCCATGGGTCTCGGCATGATGCTCTACATACAGCGCGTGCCTTACCAGAAGTTTGAGAAACCCATATGGCTGCTGGTCATACTCAGCGTAGGGATGATGCTTTACGTATTGTTCTTCGGCGAGATAGTCAACGGCGCCCGGCGCAGCTTCAGTATGCTTGGCGTCACCATACAGCCGTCGGAGTTCCTGAAACTCTCGGCAGCCCTGGTGATCGCCCTCATAATGTCGAAAAATCACAATAAGCACACGGCCGGGGTATACAACCGCGGCGTCATCATGTCGGCGATGATAGTGGCTCTGTTTGGCGGCCTGCTCATCAAGCAGGGACTGACCAACACTTTGCTTCTCATGGCCATAAGCATGTCGATGATGATAGTGGGAGGAGTGGAATGGCGCAAACTGATAGTGGTGGGAGTGGTCTACGCCGCTCTTGCCGGAATATTCCTGCTCTTCGGCAGCGGTCGTGAAAATTCAGCCGCCGCGTCCGACGGAGCTCCCGTCGTAGAGGCCACCCAGACGGAGGGGCGCCACGGCACATGGTACAACCGCATCATGCGCCATCGCGGCGACGGACGGCCAAAATACGAATACGACATCACGGCGGAGAACCGTCAGGAAATGTATGCCTATATGGCACAGGCCAACGGAGGCGTTTTCGGTGTAATGCCGGGCAATTCCCGCGAGACGGCCCGACTGCCTCTTGCGTTCTCCGACTATATATATGCCATCGTCATAGAGGATACCGGCCTGATCGGCGGAATGCTGGTGCTGGTGCTCTATCTGTGGCTTCTGGCAAGGGCGAGCTCCATAGCGTCACGCTGCCAGAGGGTGTTTTCGGCGCTGCTTGTCATCGGCATGGCCGTCATGATAGTATATCAGGCGCTGTTCCATATGGCCATCGTCAGCGGCCTCGCTCCCGTCTCAGGTCAGCCGCTTCCGCTGATTTCAAAAGGAGGATCGTCGATAATCGTCACCTCGATAGCCTTCGGAGTGATGCTCAGTGTAAGCCGCCACGCTGCACTCAACGGAGCCAAGCGCCAGGAGGTGAAGGCAGAAATGGAGTCGCTGCCTGAAAATCTGCGCGGCGAAAACCCCACCATGATGTAACGACAACGATTATGAATCAGCAAAACAGACCTGTAAGAATACTGATCAGTGGCGGAGGTACCGGCGGACATATCTTTCCGGCCCTGTCGATCGCCAATGCCCTGCGCCGCCGGCTCCCCGAGTGCGAGATACTCTTCGTGGGAGCGATCGGGCGCATGGAGATGGAGCGAGTGCCCGCAGCCGGATACCGTATAGAAGGACTGCCGGTAGCCGGCTTCGACCGCAAACGGCTCTGGCGCAACTTCGGAGTGCTTGTAAAGCTGTGGAAAAGCATGCGCAAGGCACGCCGGATCGTGAAAGATTTTGCTCCCGACGCAGCTGTAGGAGTGGGAGGATATGCGAGCGGCCCGGTGCTGAAAGAGGCACAGCGCCGAGGAATACCGACCCTTATCCAGGAACAGAACTCATATGCCGGAGTGACCAACAAACTGCTCGCTCCCCGAGCCATGGCTATCTGCACCGCCTACGAAGGGATGGAACGCTTCTTCCCTGCCGACCGCATCACCCTGACCGGAAATCCGGTGCGCAAAGAGCTGACACAATGCGCCCTGACGCAGGCCGAGGCCAAAAAAAATCTCGGATTTAACCCTGAAAAGCCTCTGATATTCGTCACCGGAGGCAGTCTGGGGGCCCGTACGGTCAACGACGCTACGGCCGCGATGCTCCAGAAGCTGCAGGAGGCCGGAATACAGCTGCTGTGGCAGACCGGACGCCTGTATGAGAAAGAGTGCACGGCCAAAGCCGCCGACTATCCGCAAGTGAAGGCATCCGCTTTCATATCGGATATGGCCACCGCCTACCGGGGGGCCGATCTTGTAGTGGCCCGCGCAGGGGCCGGCACGATCTCCGAGCTGCAGCTGCTTGGTAAAGCCGCGCTGCTCATTCCGTCGCCCAACGTGGCCGAAGACCATCAGCGCCGCAATGCCGAAGCGCTCGTCGAACATGGAGCGGCCGTGATGCTGCTCGACGCGGAAGCTGTGGAGCGTCTCGGAGAGGAAGCGACACGGCTCGTCGCCGACAAGGAAAAACTCTCAAAACTTTCCGGCGCGGCCGCGGCTATGGCTATGACCGACAGCGACGAAAAGATCACAGATACCCTGCTGTCACTGATCAATACAGGAAAATGACAATGGACAATATATATTTCATAGGCGCAGGAGGCATCGGAATGGCCGCACTCGAACGCTATTTTCTTGCCAAAGGATACAATGTGGCCGGATATGACCGCACCCCCTCAGCTCTTACCTCCGCCCTTATGGCGGAAGGAGTGGCCATAACATTCGGCGGCGAAGCCGATGAGATTCCCCCCACCCACCGCGATCCGTCGACCACAAAGGTTGTCTACACTCCGGCCGTACCAGCCGATCTGCCAATCTTCCAGTGGTTCCGCAGCCATGGATTCAATCCGGTAAAACGTGCTGCCGTGCTGGGCGACGTCACACGAACAAGCCGGGGCATATGCTTTTCCGGCACTCACGGCAAAACGACCACATCTTCAATGGCCGCTCACGTGCTTCACAGCTCACGCTTCGGCTGCAACGCATTTCTGGGAGGCGTGCTCCGCAACTACGGCACCAACTTCCTTCTCGACCCGTCATCGGATCTGAGCGTGATCGAGGCCGACGAATACGACCGCTCGTTCCATCACCTCAGCCCTGAAGTGGCCGTAGTCACCTCCACCGATCCCGACCATCTCGACATATACGGCACCGAGGAGGCATATCTCGAAAGCTTCGCCCACTTCACCGAGCTCATACGCCCGGGCGGACATCTTCTCATCCACGAGGGGCTTAAGATGCAGCCGCGCGTGCAGCCCGGAGTGACCGTATGCACCTACTCGGCCACCGACGGCACATTCCACGCCGAGCACATACGCCGCGGCGAAGGCACCATCGTGTTTGATTTCGCGGGGCCCGAAGGAATTCTCGTGGCCGACGTGGAGCTCGGAGTGCCTGTCGAGATCAATATCGAGAACGCCATAGCCGCACTTGGCGCAGTGACCCTCGCGGGATGTCTGGAGCCTGACACCGCACGCGAAGCGATGCGCACCTTCATGGGAGCAAAGCGACGCTTCGAGATCCATCTGCGGGAACCTCTCCCCGGCGGACACGTCATCATCGACGACTACGCACACCATCCCGACGAACTGCGGGCATCGATAGCCTCGGTCAAGGCCCTGTATCCGGGGCGCAGGCTCGCAGTGGCCTTCCAGCCCCACCTCTACACCCGCACCCGCGATTTCGCCCCGCAGTTTGCCGAAGCACTGTCGATGGCCGACGACGTGGTGCTCCTGCCGATCTACCCGGCCCGCGAGCTTCCGATCGAGGGGGTCAGCTCCGCTCTGATATTCGACGCGGTGAAAAGCCACGATAAAACCATGGCGACAAAGGATAATTTGACGGAGACAATAAAAAATCGTAACTTTGAGGTGTTGCTTACGGCCGGGGCCGGCGATATAGCCGACTGCCTGCCTGAACTGACTGAAACCCTACGCGCAAAATGAAAGAGCAGAAGAGGCGCCAGGGGCGTCCTCACATATCCAAGACATTCTGGCACGGGCTGACGGCAATAATGCTTCTGGCCTATCTGGTGGCAGCGCTCGTCATCTCCTCTGAGGCCAGCGCGGAGCGCCGCTGCGCGGGCATGCGCATAGCCGTCAACGACACCACTGAGATGAAATTCGTCACTGCTCCGGAGCTGGCGCGCGAACTCGGCGAGATACCCTCCAGAGCCAAGGGGATGCGTATCCTCGACATCGACACCGACAGCATCGAACGCATCCTTTCGCGCGTCGACAAGATCGAATCAGCGAGAGCCGTCAGGCTCAGCGACGGCTACGTACTGGTCAGCGTGGATCCGATGCGTCCGGTTGCCAGAGTGTTTGACGGCGGCAAGTCATATTACATAAATAAAGAGGGAAAGCGCATTTCGGCCGACGCCCGATATCATATCGACGTGCCAGTGATACAGGGACACATCACCGACACCCAGCGGGCCGCGCGCGAACTCCTGCCGCTTATCGACTACATCACCGCCGATTCGCTATGGAACTCTCTCATTTCGATGATCAAGGTCGACTCGCCGACCGACGTGATGCTCGTGCCGATCATCCGCGGACAGATCATTAATTTCGGATCTCCCGACCATTTCGACAGCAAATTCAGCAGGCTGAGACGGATGTATACCGAAGTCCTTCCGGTCAAGGGATGGAACAATTACGACACCATTTCCGTTAAATGGTCGGGCCAGATCGTGGCCACACGCCGTCACAAACAGCTTGCACGGCCTTCGGTCGATGTAGAGGAGATAGACGAAGCCGACGACATGGGCACCATGCTCGCAGCCGACGGCATAGCTCCCGGACGCGCCCTTCCCGGACAGAAACCGCGCTCGGAGAAACCCATACCGACCTCCAGGCCACGCCAATAAGAAACCAACAGTCACACCCACTCACAACGACTTACGCTATATGGACGAAAAGCATATCATCGCTCTCGAAATAGGGAGCAGCAAAATCAAGGGCGCCGTGGGATCGGTCGACCCACACGGATACGTCACGGTCAAAGCCATTGAGGAGATGCCGCTGACCGACAGCGTGCGTCACGGCCAGCTCAGCAACGTATCCATGGCCGCCAACGCCGTGCGCACACTGCTGCTCAAAATCGAAAACCGCCTGACGCCGCGCAAGGTTGAGGGCATCTATACCTCTATCGCAGGCCGCTCCGTTTCGGCGATACAGCGGGAGACCGAACGCCGTCTCCCCGCAGACACCGAGGTGACCGAAGACATCGTGGAGGCTCTTAAGCGGGAAATGCTCGGCGAGCGGGTGGCCGACCGCGAAGTGATTGATGTAGTGCCTCGGGAGTTTTACGTCGACGGCGTCAAATCCGACATGCCGGTGGGCATGTATTGCTCTGAGATACGCATGTCGGGCAACCTGATCGTATGCCGTCCGCAGCTTCGCCGCAACCTGAAGCTGCTTATCGAGGACAAACTCGGACTGCAGAAACGCGGATGCGTGGTGAAGCATCTCGCCATGGGCGACATTGTGCTCACAAGCGAGGAACGCCAGCTCGGATGCATGCTCGTCGACTTCGGCGCTGAGACTGTGACCGTCAGCATCTACCGTCACGGCCGCCTCCAGTATCTCCAGACAATACCCATGGGATCGCGCAACATCACCCGCGATCTGACGCGCCTCAACTACGTGGAAGAGGATGCCGAATCGCTCAAGCGACAGAGAGGCAACGCCAAAGGGGCGCCTGTAGAAGGCAGTGTCGACGACGTGAAGATGACAGAATTCAACAATTACGTGAGCCACAGGGCTGCCGAAATCACTGCCAACATCAAGGAGCAGATATCCTATGCCGGACTGACTGCTGCCGAACTGCCTGCGGGGATAGTCATCGTGGGAGGCGGAGCGCGTCTCGCCGAATTCAACACCCTGCTCGGCGACACCACGAAAATGAAAGTGCGCCTGGGAAGCATCATCAGCCCGCACATACGCATTGCCGACAGCCGTATATCGCCGGCCTACTCGGTCGACGTCGTATCGATACTCTATGCCGCTGCCGAATCTGGCGCGCAGGAATGCCTGTCGCCCGAACCCGTCAGAGAGGAACCGGTAGAGATCGTCACTGAGCCTGAACCCGAGCCTGAAAGACGCCAGAGTGGTTTCTCAAAGGCTCTCGGCTGGCTGAAACGGCAGATCCAGGAACCACCGGAAGATCCCGACGGAGGCGATCTTCTCGACGATTAATCTGATTTAGAAGCTCAACTGAAATGGACGAAATACTCAACCCCGAAGGACTCGCCGATCAATTCGAATCGCCCGAGACCGAACAGAAAGACAAAGTCATCATAAAAGCCATCGGCGTGGGCGGTGGTGGCGGCAACGCCGTCAACTACATGTTCCGCCAGGGCATCAAACATGTGTCGTTCGTGGTGCTCAACACCGACCGGCAGGCTCTCCGTCAGAGTCCCGTACCGACCAAAGTGATGATCGGCGACGGTCTCGGCGCCGGCGACCGTCCGGAGGTGGCGCGTGAAGCCGCGGAGAACGATATCGCCAAAATCGAGGCCCTTTTCCAGGACGACACCCGCATGGTGTTCATCACTTCCGGCATGGGAGGAGGCACAGGCACAGGCGCAAGCCCCGTCGTGGCCCGCGTGGCGCGTGAGAAGGGATTGCTTACCATAGGCATCGTCACAATCCCCTTCTATTTCGAGGGCGAGGAGAAAATCAACAAAGCCTTTGCCGGAGCCGACGAGATGGCCAAGTATGTCGACGCACTGCTGCTCATCAACAACGAGCGGCTGACGGAGATCTACGGCGACCTCGACTTCATCAACGGTTTCGGCAAAGCCGACGATACGCTCGCTACGGCTGCCCGCTCGATCTCCGAGCTGATCACCTGCGACGGCTACATGAACCTCGACTTCAACGACGTCAACACTACCCTGCGCGACGGCGGCGCCGCCATCATTTCGTCGGGATACGGCGAAGGCGAAAACCGTGTGACCAAGGCGCTTGAGGACGCCCTTGCATCGCCTCTGCTCAAGCACCGCGACATATCGACGGCGAAACGTCTGCTCTTCAACATCTATTTCTCGCAGGAAGCCAACAACAAGTTCAAGCTCAGCGAAGTCAACGAGCTGACGAGCTTCGTTCAGAAGATCAACCCCAAAGTCAAGATCATATGGGGTGTGGCATTCGACAAGGATCTCGGCGAACAGATAAAGATCACGATGCTGGCATCGGGCTTCAACGTCGACCGGCTCGGAGAAATACAGGAAAACCGCCTGCAGAACCAGATCGACGCTCCGGCGTTCGCCGCAACAGCCGCTCAGGCTCCCCAGCCGAGAGCCAACGACCGTATAAGGGAGGAATACGGCGAGAAGGTCGACACTTTCCGCACCAACTATATTATCCTGAAACCGGAAGAGATGGATTCCGACACCATCATCGAAGTGCTCGAGAAGAGCCCCACGTATAACCGCGACCGGGCCACAGTGGAGAAAGCACGCGCTCAGCGGCGGCAGCAGCAGGGACAGCAGCAGCGCCCCTCCGGAGGCTCAACAATCTCATTCACCTGACAGTCATACGATAATTGACGCGACACAGGCAGGCGGCACTCCTCTTCGACGGGGAGTGCCGCTTCATGTTTCATTGCCCGATCAAAATTACACGTTAGTTTAACACTATTATCCATTTTTTTAGAGTACTTTTGTAAGGCAATAGTGTCGGCCATACGCCGTCGCACAAACAGTCAACCATTCACGGAAACCCATCGACAACCAATCTATAACATTTATATATAACCGATTATGAAAAGACTCTTTCTTTTAGGAAGTGTAATCTGGCTGCTATGCATCAGTGCATTCGCCGCCCCCGACATCAAATGTACGGGCACCCTCATCGACGAGGAAGGCGAACCGCTGGTAGGAGCCACAGTATCTGTGCCCGGAATGTCAAAAGCCGTGGCAGCCAACATCGACGGAATCTTCACGATCGAAGCTCCCGAAGGCAAAATGCTTAAAATCACCTATATCGGCTATAAGACGCTGGAACTTCCGGCAAAGCGCGACATGGGTACCATCCAGATGGAGCTGGCAGTGAAAAAACTCGACGACGTTGTTGTCACGCAGTCGGTAGGCAAGACCCGTGAGACACCTGTAGCCATGTCGACCGTCGGAGCCGACGCCATCGACTTCAAACTCGGAGGCCAGGAATTGATGGAAGTACTCAAGACCACTCCGGGCATCTACACCATACGCCAGGGCGGTGGTTTCGGCGACGCCGAGACACGCATGCGCGGATTCAAGAGCGCCAACGTAGCCATGATGGTCAACGGCATACCTATCAATGACATGGAATGGGGAGGCGTATATCAGAGCAACTGGGCCGGCCTCGCCGACGTGGCGTCCAACATCCAGACACAGCGCGGTCTTGGCGCCACAATCGTTTCGACCCCCTCTATCGGAGGCACCATCAACATAACCACCCGCACGATCGACGTAGAACGCGGAGGCTCTGTATGGTACGGCATGGGCAACGACGGAATGAACAATTATGGCGTGAAAGTGTCGACCGGACTGATGCAGAACGGATGGGCTGTCACCTTCCTCGGCTCACGCAAGTGGGGCGACGGCTATGTGCAGGGCACACAATACAACGCCTACAACTATTTCCTCAACGTGTCAAAGCGCCTGTCGGACGGCCATCAGCTCTCGCTGACCGCCTTCGGAGCGCCACAGCAGCACTATCAGCGCTCAAACTACGACGGACTGACCGTGCTCGGATGGCAGGCCGTTAAGAACTACATGGCCGGATCAAGCATGTACCGCTACAATCCTACCTACGGCTTCGACAACCAGGGACGCCAGCGCACATCCAACTACAACGTATACCACAAGCCCCAGATCTCTCTGGGCCATATATGGCAGATCGACCACACGCAGTCGCTCTCCACATCGTTCTACATGTCGATCGCACAGGGCTACGGCCTGAAAGGCTACGGCCGCAACGGCTACAGCAGTGACTGGTACGGCGCTTCCAACGGCGTACTCAACACCAAATTCCGCTGCCCCGACGGAACATTTGACTACGGAGCGATCCAGGACATGAACGCAGCATCGGCCACCGGCTCCAACATGGTCATGGCCCGGCAGAACAACAATCACGAGTGGTATGGCATCGTATCGTCGTACAAGAAACGCATCGACATGCGCAACGGCGACCGGCTCAACATCATCGGCGGTCTTGACCTCCGCTACTACATAGGCCACCACAAAAACAAGATCTCCGACCTCTACGACGGAGCCTATTATCTCGACGACTCCAACCGCGGCAATGTCAAGGCTGCAAACAACGCTCTCGCCGCCAACCCCGACTGGAAATACCAGAAGCTCGGCGTGGGCGACGTCATCGCACGCAACTACAACGGCTACACAGCCCAGGAAGGAGTCTACGCCCAGGGCGAATACACAATGCTCTCCGGCAAGCTCAACCTCGTGCTCTCGGGAGCGCTCAACAACAACACCTACTGGCGCCGCGACTTCTTCTACTACGACAAGGATCACGAGAAGTCCAAGACAATGAACTTCATCGGAGGCACCGTCAAAGGTGGCGTCAACTACAACATCGACCGCCACAACAACGTGTTCTTCAACGCGGGATACATCTCGCGCGCACCGTTCTTCAGCGGAGGCGTGTTCCTCAACTCCAACTACTCCAACGTGACCAACCCCAACGCCGTCAACGAGAAAGTCTACTCCATCGAGACCGGCTACGGACTCCAGATGCAGAAGGTGGCCTTCACCTTCAACGCTTACCTCACGCGCTGGATGGACCGCACAATGGCGCGCAGCGGCGAGATCGAGACCGGCCCCCACGCAGGCGACCGCTACTACATGAACATGGAGGGCGTCGATGCCCGCCACATGGGTCTGGAATTCAATGTAAAATATATCCCCGCCAAATGGGTTGAGCTCGACGGAATGTTCTCGCTCGGCGACTGGCAGTGGGACTCGAATGCCACCGGCTACTTCTACAACCAGAACGGCGAACCGCTCAAAAACCTTCAGGGCGACGTAGCAGCCGGCATCCTCGCCGACGACCATCTGCGCACCACCCTCATGCAGAAGGGAGTCAAAGTAGGCGGATCGGCCCAGACCACAGCTGCCTTAGGCGTTGTGTTCAAGCCGTTCCAGGGCTTCCGTATAGGAGCCGACTGGACAGCTTCGGCCCGCAACTACTCCGACCTCAACATCACCACATCATCGCTGCAGAACAACGGCGAACTCTCGGCCGGCAAACCATGGCGCATACCCTGGGGCAACCAGCTCGACCTCTCATGCAGCTACCGCTTCAAGATCGGAGGGATAAACGCAACGCTTTACGGCAATGTCCACAATCTCTTCAACTACAACTACATCACTCAGGCATATACCCCGGTAGCCACCGACGGCACATGGGAAAACGCCTACCAGACATTCTATTCCTTCGGACGCACCTTCTCAGTGCGCATGAGAGTCAACTTCTAAAATCAGTAATCTGACAGAAATGAAACAGCATATTTCCCGCGCTCTTCTGCTGACCCTTGCGGCCGGAGTCGTCACCGGCTGCTCCGAGAACACCTGGAACAACGAGGAGCTCAAAGGTTTCGAAGTGCCTGAGACGACACAGGTAGAGACAGTAGAATACACCATGACCGAGGCCGACTACGCGGCCGTAGCCTCCAACTCGACCAACAAAGCCCTTGCCGGCGATGCAGGCGCCGCCGCCCTCAAGGCCATCGGCACGAAGCTCTGCTTCAGCGACGCCGCTCCGGCCCGCGACTACGTTCCGGCATGGCTCGGCAGCTCGTCGTTCGCCTACTTCACGCTGACCGACGGCTCGGCCGTAAAGCTGACCTACAACACAGCCGTAAGCCCTTCGGATATTCCCGCCAAGATCGAATCGGCCGCAGAATATACCGTCAGCGACGAGGACTACCAGAAAGTGTGGGGCAGCGAGAATGACTACATAGCCTCTTTCGCTCCGTCGCACACCGCCTCCGCCTCCATCCCCGGCATACTCCTGACGGCTCTTCCCGACGCCGAAGAGGGTGACTACGCCGTGGTGCGTTACCGCACCTCATCGGCCGACCCCGTGTTCTCCGCTCCGTCGGAGCCTGAAGAGCCCGACTTCACCCTCTCCAGCGTGATCGGCACAGCTGCTGTAGATGACGACGTGACTATCAACGGCGTTGTGACCGCTCTCTGCTCGCAAGGCTACATCCTGACCGATGCTACGGGCGCTATCTTCGTATATTGCGGCTCGAAATTCGAGGAGAACGGCTTCAGCAACCTTGCCATCGGTGACCAGATAGTGCTCAACGGCACTGTAGCCGCCTACAACACCGGACTCCAGATAGCCAACGGCTCCACATTCGAGAAAGCCGGCAACCAGGAGGTGACCTATCCGTCGGCCACAGCGTTTGACGCTGCCTCTATGGCCACCATCATAGCGCGCACCGACAACGCCCTGGCCATCTACGGCACCATGACAGGCACCGTCAGCGTGACCACCGACAGCAAGGGTCGCACCAACACCAACATCATCGTCGAAGGTTCGGAGAAGGCACAGGGCAGCCCCTACGGCATGCTCACTGCCGACAAGAGCAAATACAGCGACGGCGCGAAAGTGAAAGTCACCGGCTATCTGATCAATGTGGCAGGCGGAAAATACTGCAACATGGTGGCCACCAACGTGACCGTCGACGGAGCCACAGCCGCCACAGCATCGAGCCGCGCCGCTACCGAAACGGTGCCCTCGCAGGCCGAGTATGCGGTATACACCTTCAACGGCACCCGCTGGGCTCAGGCCACTGACGTAGTAATGCCGTCGCACGCCGACTATCAGGCCATGGGACAGCGCTACGACAACCTCTCCGAGGAGGCTCCCGCCACTCTGCTGCCGAAGTTCCTGAAGGTGAAATACCCCTATGCATCTGAGGGCGACGTCCGTTTCGTGGCCTACTTCTACTATGCATCGAGCGCCACGACCGTGCGCTGCGACGAGTACACCTTCAACGGCGCCGACTGGACTCCGGCCGCCACAGTCGTCAGCCAGACCGCCCAGTTCGTACGCTCGCAGGGCAAATGGATCTACGATCCCAACGTCACAATCACTCTCCCGGCAGGCAAGGGCCAGGAGCTCTCCACGCTCTACTATCAGACCTGCGTCGACTGGGTGAAGGCACAGATAGATGACAAGACCGGCGCCACCTACGTGACCAAATACGGCAACAACGAGTATTACTCCGGCACCTCGGCCTATCAGGGCAACGTGGATCTCCGCGCCGCCTCGGCCCGCGCCCAGTATGCCGCCGGCTATGCCGACATGACCGACGAGCAGGTTGTGGCCACGATGAAGCAGCGTTTCGAGACCGAGGTGATGCCCGCCGCTCTGTCGGCCCTGCATCCCGATGCCGAGCCCGTCAGCGGAGTCGACGTGATCTACACCATCAACTTCTCGGCCTACGACGGCACCGCGACAACGCCCTACGTCATCAAATACAAGGTGACGGGCCGCGGTCAGTTCGAATTTATCGAATGCACCTGGAACGCCGGCAAGAAATCCTACTGCCACGACCACTTTACAATAACCCATAAATCCCCTACACGCCTATGCGACGTTTATCATCGTTAATGGCGGTCATCATCCTCGGAGGCTTCTGCGCGCAGGCGCAGCAAGCCTCCGGCGGTATCAGCCCGGAGATGATGTCCACCATCCGTTCGGCCTACAAGAACACCCCGACCGACCGTGCAATCCGCAATGCCATCACGGCCAACGACATCAATTCGCTCGCCCGCAATCTCGACGCGCGGCGCCCGGTGTCGGCCGAGTTCTCCCACCGCGTGCCCTCCAAGGGCATCACCAACCAGCGGTCGTCGGGCCGCTGCTGGCTCTTCACGGGCCTCAATGTGCTCCGCGCACAGATGATGGCCGAGCACGACCTGCCCATGACAGAGCTGTCGCAGAACTACAACTTCTTCTTCGATCAGCTTGAAAAAGCCAATCTATTCCTGCAGGGAGTGATCGACACCTCCGACCGTCCGATGGACGACAAGACCGTCGACTGGCTCTTCCGCAATCCGCTGTCGGACGGCGGCCAGTTCACCGGCATAGCCGACATCATCGGGAAATACGGCGTGGTGCCTGCCGAAATCATGCCTGAAACCAATTCATCCAACAGCACCTCGCGCCTCAACCAGCTGCTCTCGCTCAAGCTGCGCGAGTGGGGCCTGGAGCTGCGCGATGCAGCCAAGTCGGGAAAGAAAAAGACCGATCTGGCTAAGCGCAAGACCGAAATGCTCGGCAAGACCTACCGCATGCTCGTGCTCAATCTCGGCGAGCCCCCGACAGAATTCACCTGGACGCGCCGCAACTCCAAAGGCGAGCCTGTCGACACCCTCACCTACACTCCACGCAGCTTCTACGACCGCTTCCTCGGCAATAATCTTACCGATGACTACGTGATGCTCATGAACGATCCCACGCGCCCCTATTACAAGCTCTATGAGATCGAATATGACCGCCACGCCTACGACGGACGCAACTGGACCTACGTCAACCTCCCCATGGAGGACATCAAGGAGATGGCCATAGCATCGATCAAGGACTCCACGGCTATGTATTTCTCATGCGATGTTGGCAAATTCCTCGACCGCGAGCGCGGTGTGCTCGATCCCGACTTCTACGACTACGGATCGCTGCTCGGCACCACCTTCGGCATGGACAAGCGCCAGCGCGTGATGACCCACGCCAGCGGATCATCCCACGCCATGACGCTCGTGGCGGTGGATCTCGACAAGGAGGGACGCCCCGTGAAATGGCTCGTCGAAAACAGCTGGGGCCCCGGAGCCAACAACGGCCACCTGATCATCACCGACCGGTGGATGGACGAATATATGTTCCGCCTCGTTGTCGACAGAAAATATCTCACTCCCAAAGCGGCCGCCGTGCTCTCGCAGAAAGCCGAGATGCTTCCGCCGTGGGATCCGATGTTCGCACCGGAGGACTGAAAATGCGGCCGCAAAACGTAGCGACTTAGGCTGATTGGTTGCATAATGTCAGACTAACATCGGAATTTTAGTTAAAATTGTGTTAAAGACGACTAACGAATGCGTCGTGTATCAGTTTTTGTTGCTACTTTTGTACGTGTGTTTTTCATAGTATTAGATTAAGATAAAGGTTTAAAGGAAGAGAGATGTCGGGAGACATCTCTTTTTTTATGCCATCGCTCCCGAGGGAATATGTCAAGAGCAAAAAAACGCTACCCGCATAAGAATGCGGATAGCGAGAATCATTGTAATGCAATTACTTCTTTGTCAGTTGATCATACAATTCTATTCAGGCAAGCCAAGCTCATGGATAAGATCCCTGATTATGGCAACGTCAACGGTAGAATAATCCGCCTTATCATAAATATCAATCAGATATACGCTGCCCTCATTTTCAGCTATGACAATAGTATAGGTAATCACGCGTGCTCCTCCTGACTTACCTCGGCCCTTTGACGTTATAGCCATCCTTATCTTGCGGATACCAGGACTTAACTCATCGCCCTGCATGGGGTTTTCTTCCAATGAGATGATCAGATTTTCGAGATCCGACTTCAAGGAAGAATGCTTCTTGTTAAGTCGTTTTGCCGACCGCTCAAAAGGCGCGGTGGTTCTTACATCATAACTCATCCAGGAATGCTCTTGCTGACTTTACAGGTATTTTGCCTTCTTCCGTCATCTTCACTTCCCTCAATCCCTCACAGATCCGGGAGGTCAGAGAATCTTCGTCGGACACCGGCACGATCTTGAACATCCCTACTCGTGAGGAAAGCAATACAGACTCGCCTCTTTTGGCCCTGCTGAGTACAGCCGTCTGATTGGCTCTGAAATGTCTTGCGCTTATAATTTCCATATCTTAGAAGTTTATTGCTGCAAAGATAACAACCGGATACCATATTGGTATCCTCGTTAACATTATTTCGCAATTGTTTCAGTTGTATTTATATGACTTCTATCGGATGAAAAGTGTACGGGTGTCCGTTTTCGGGCGGACAGGTGTCCGATATCGGACACTCTTAAAATCACATATTGTTATAAGTCAGATAGTTGTATTTCTGGCACGGTTTTGGCATATATAAATACGTATTACTACAACAGCTATTTATATATGGACAGAGAAATACCTAAAGACGTATTGCGCCGCGAGCGCCGCCGGGTCATCATCAAATGGGGCGCGATAGCCCTTGGTGTGATAGTGGTGACAGGAGTGCTGCTGTCGATGATGCGCCGCAGCGTCAATGAAGCCGATCTCAACTTCTCCACAGCCGACGTAGGCACCATCGAGACCTCGGTCAACGCCTCAGGCCGCGTAGTTCCGGCATTCGAAGAGATCATCAACTCCCCCATCGCCACAAAGATCGTGGAGGTATACAGCACCGAAGGCGACAGCGTGGCAGCCGGCACACCCCTGTTGCTGCTCGACCTGCAGTCGGCGCAGACAGAGGTCGACAAACTCAACGACGAGCGGCGTCGCATGGCATATTCGCTCGAACAGCAGCGCCTGGCCAACCACACCTATCTCTCATCGCTTGAGATGCAGCTTAAAGTGAAGGAGATGGATGTGAACCGCAAGCGGGTGGAGGTGATCAACGAGCGGCGCCTCGACTCCATCGGATCGGGCACCGGAGAGAAGGTGCGCGAGGCCGAGCTGGCCTACCGCACAGGCGTCCTTGAACTCGAACAGCTCCGACAGCAGCTTGTCAACGACCGGCAGGTGAAGGACGCGGAGCTGCAGATGAAGCAGATCGACATAGACATATTCGAGAAAAACTATGCCGAGAAGATCCGCACGCTCGACGACGCCCGCATACGCGCCCCCCGCGCCGCCACGCTCACATTCATCAACAACAACATCGGGCAGCAGATAGGCCAGGGCGAGAAAGTGGCCGTCATCTCCGATCTGAGCCATTTCAAGATCGACGCCGAGATCGCCGACTCCTACGGCGACCGCGTCAGCCCGGGAGCGCACGCCAAGGTGCGACTGGGCAAGACGCAGCTCGACGGCCATGTGAGCAGCGTCACCCCGCTGTCGAAAAACGGCGTGATATCCTTCACCATCATGCTCGACGACGACGACAACCAGCGCCTGCGCTCAGGCCTGCGCACCGACGTCTACGTGATGTGCGACATCAAGGACGAGGTGACGCGCATCGCCAACGGCTCCTATTTCAAAGGCCCCGGACTGTATGACCTTTTCGTGGAGACCTCCGGGGGCGAGCTCGAAAAGCGCCAGGTGAAACTCGGCGACTCCAACTATGAATACGTCGAGGTGGTCAGCGGCCTGCGCAAGGGCGACCGCGTGGTGGTCAGCGACATGAGCGATTTCGCCAAATCCCAACGTCTGAAACTTAAAACCGTGAGATAAACCCATATAAATCAATTATCAATAAAATGTTCAAGCAATTTATCTATGAGCTCAAGAGCGAGCCGGTGGTCACGTGGGTGACCATCACCGGAACCGCGCTCGCCATATTCCTCATCATGACCGTGGTGATGATGCAGGAGGTGAAGACAGCTCCCTATCCTCCCGAGAGCAACCGCGACCGCATGCTCCACTGGGGCATGATGTCGATCACCCACCCCGACTGGGGCGACGGCTCATCCAACGGCCCGATGAGCTACTGGGCTTTCAAAAACATCATTCTGCCGCTTGAGTCGGCCGAAACCGTCACCGTCTATGCAAGCAGCCCGACCACACATTCGGCAGCCCTTCGCGACAAGACTCCCGTAAAGGCCGACGTGCTTGGCACCGACCATCGGTTTTTCAACGTGTTCGACCTGCAGTTCACTTCAGGCAAACCTTTCGACGAAGCCCAGTTCGACAGCGGCCGCCCTTTGGCTGTCGTGACCGAGAACATGGCGCGTCAGCTCTTCGGCTCGGCCGGCGAAGAGACAGTGGGACGCGAGTTTCTGCTCGACATGGCCCCCTATAAGATCGTCGGCATAGTCAGGGACGTGTCGCCGCTCGCCGACCATGCCTACGCCGACATATGGATACCGCTGACGTCGACAGAAATCCTCAACGATACCTGGAACAACGGCTATATGGGCATGCTGTCGTCAACCATACTCGCCCGCGACGAAAACGACTTTCCGGCGATACTTGCCGAACTCGACAAGATCAAAGCCGATGTAAACACCCAATTGAAAGCCGGCGACGGATTCCAGTACATCTGGCGCAACCGCCCGTATACGACAGAGAAGGACGCCGTCGGCAAATGGGCCAACGTCGAGCCTGATCTGAAACAGGCTCGCCGGTCGCGGCTGATCGTCTATCTGATACTGCTCATCGTGCCCGCCATCAACCTCAGCTCCATGACCCAGAGCCGCGTGAAGCGCCGCATGTCGGAGATCGCCGTGCGCCAGCCGCAGCCGCATCCTCGCATCGCTGCTCATGGAAAACCTGACCATGACCCTGATCGCAGGCATGATAGGATTCGGACTGTCGATGGTGTTCGCGCTGCTGTTCGCCCCGTCGCTCTTCAATCAGGGCATCAGCGCCACGAGCGCACCCACCACGGCGTCGCTGACCATGCTTTTCCACTGGTCGACGCTCGGCATGGCAATGCTCTTCTGCTTCATCCTCAATCTGCTCTGCACAGGAGTGCCCGCATGGCGCGCCTCGCGGTCCAACATCGTAAATTCACTCTGACGTCATGAAAAAGAAACTTCTCCGACAGATACTCAACGAGTGGCACACCAACGTGTGGCTCGCCCTGGAATTCCTCGTGGTCAGCGTAGTGCTGTGGTATATATGCGACTATTACTACGCGAGCCTGCGCACCTACTGCGCGCCTCTCGGCTTCGAATACGACCACTGCTACGACCTGACCATGTATGAGATCACCGACAAGAGTCCTGATTTCCGCCCCGAGTATGCCAACGACTCGGCCCGCGCAGAAGCGCGTCATGAGATACTCCGGCGCCTCAAGCAGATGCCCGAGATCGAGGCCGCGGCCTACTCGCAGAACTCACGCCCCTTCAACGGCTCCAACTCGGGAATCACGCTCGGCTACGACAGCATCAACGGCAACGCCCTGCGCCGATTCGCCACGCCCGACTTCCCGGTCATCTACCGCTACCGCGGCGTCAACGGCGAGACGCCCCAGCAGCTCCGCCAGCAGATGGAGGAGGGAAAGATGCTTATATCCGACAACTTTTTCAATCAGTATTCGCGGGAGCCGCTCCCTTCTACGAGCGACATCATCGCCTCGGGAAAGAAAATCTTCTACACCGACTACCAGGTCAACGGCGAGCACCCCGATGTAAACACCGGTGCCGTGGTTGTGCCCGCACGCTACTCCGATTTCCAGCTATGGAGCTCATTCGCCCTGCAGGATGTATGCCGCGACGGTTTCCACGGGCCTGAGGCGATGGCCTGGTACTACAACGAGCTGACCGTCCGCGTCCGTCCGGAGCATGACCGCGATTTCTCCGGCAAACTCATGTCGATGGCCCAGGACTACCTGCACGTAGGCAACTATCTGCTGACCAACGTCAGCTCGATCGACGACATACGCCGCAATTTCCAGCGCGCGGAGACAACCACGATACGCAACTACTCGGTAGGCATGGGATTCCTGATGATCAACATATTCCTCGGACTGCTGGGCACCTTCTGGTTCCGCACGCAGCAGCGGGTCAACGAGATCGCCATACGCCGCGTCAACGGCGCCACACGCCTGGGCATATTCAGGCGGCTCATAGGCGAGGGCCTGCTGCTGCTCGCACTCGTGACTCCCGCCGCAATCGTCATCGACTCCCTGCTGCTCCACTACGACATCGCCACATATTTCGGAGAGATGCATTCCTCCGCGCTGCGCATCATCATCTGCGCCGGAGCAGCCTTCGCGCTTATGGCCCTGATGGTGATGGCAGGCATATGGTTCCCGGCGCGCCGCGCAATGCGCATAGAGCCGGCCGAAGCCCTCTCCATCGACAACTGACATAAATCATCAACCGACAAAAAAACTCAAAAAACATACAGCTATGGCAATCATCAATCTTCAGAACATCAGCAAGATCTACCGCACCAACGAAATAGAGACAGTAGCCCTCGAAAACGTCAACCTCGAAGTGGAGAAAGGCGAGTTCATATCCATCATGGGCCCCTCGGGATGCGGCAAGTCCACGCTGCTCAACATCAACGGACTGCTCGACAGCCCCACCTCCGGCACCGTCACCCTCTGCGAGACCCCGACCGGCAAGATGAAAGACAGCGAGCTCGCCGCATTCCGCAACCACAATCTGGGCTTCGTGTTCCAGAGCTTCCACCTGATACCATCGCTCAACGTGATGGACAATGTGGAGCTCCCGCTGATCTACCGCAGCGGCATCGGCGAAAAAGACCGCAAGCGCCTGGTGCGCGAGGTGCTCGACCGCGTGGGACTCTCCCACCGTCTGCATCACATGCCCGCGCAGCTTTCGGGCGGACAGTGCCAGCGCGTGGCCGTGGCCCGCGCCATCGTGGGCAATCCGGAGATAATTCTCGCCGACGAACCCACCGGCAACCTCGACTCCAAGATGGGCGCCGAAGTGATGGAAATACTCCACCGTCTCAACAAGGAGGACGGACGCACCATCGTCATGGTGACCCACAACGAGGATCAGGCGCGCCAGACCGACCGCATCGTGCGATTCTTCGACGGCCACCAGATCTGAACCGACACAACAGACCCTGACACACATGAAACAGATATGGTATGAACTGAAATCGCAGCCTGTCATATCGGCAGTCACGATAATCGGCACGGCTCTGGCGATGTTCCTGATCATGGTGGTGGTGATGCTACATCAGGTCGAGGTGATCAACCTCGCTCCGGAGACACAGCGCGACCGCACGCTCTATCTCGGACGCGCCGTCATCTATCCGGCCGGCAGCGACTCATACTGGGGCTGCTCCGACATGTCGACCTCCATGGCTGTGGAGCTGACCGACTGTCTGACTGACGCAGAGATCGCGAGCATCTATTCGCTCTCGCCCGATGAAATGCTCGTCAATGCCGAAGGGAGCCCGACGTTCACGGCCGACGTCAAAGAGGCCGACGACGGATTCTTCCGCATAATGGACTTCAACTTCATGGCAGGGAAGCCGTTCACGCGCGCCGACGTCGACTCCCGGCTCCGCAAGGCCGTGATCACCTCATCTGTGGCACGTCAGGCCTTCTCGGCCGACGAGAAGAGCTCCGTGGGGCGCACGCTGATGATCAATGACGTGCCCTATCAGGTGACCGGCGTGGTGGCCGACGTATCGCCCGTGACCGACATCGCCTATGCCCAGGTATGGATACCAGTCGATCTCACTCCGCCCGCTCCAGACGGATGGTCGGAATACGGCATGGGATCAGTCCGCGCGCTGATACTTCCGAAGCCGGGCCGCGCCGAGGCGGTGAAGCGGGAGGTCAACCGCCGTCTGGCCGCAGTCAACACCCGTCTGACCGCTGACAGCGTCAGACTCGACATCGCGGGAGCGCCATACGGGCACGAGTATCAGAAGACCGACACATATCCGGAACATCTCCCCGACGTCGGCAAGGAGCGCCGCTCTCGCTGGATGCTGTTCGGCATACTGCTGCTCATCCCGGCCATCAATCTCAGCTCCATGACCCGCAGCCGCCTAGCGCGCCGAGTCAGCGAGATCGGAGTGCGCAGAGCCTTCGGGTGCACGCGCATGCGCATCGTCGGCGACATTCTTGCCGAGAACATGGTGATAACACTCATCGGAGGCATCATCGGCCTGCTGCTCTGCATCGGCTTCGGCGCGCTGCTGTTCGACGCCATATACTCCGTAGGATCCTGGACCTTCTACAACATGCCGGCCACTCTCTCAACCGGGGCGCTCTTCGACTGGACCATCGGAGCCTACGCACTGATCTTCTGCTTCGTACTCAACCTTATCAGCACCGGCATTCCGGCCCTGCGCGCATCGCACGTCAATCCGGTGGAGGCCATCAATAAAAAGAAATGACATGAAACGCAAGCTTCTACGACAGACCCTCAACGAGTGGCGCACCAACATATGGCTCATCGTGGAGATGATAATAGTAAGCGCCATCGTGTGGTATATCAACGATTATCTCTACGTACAGACGGCCACGCGGCTTGAGCCTACAGGATTCGACGCATCCCACGTATATATGGTTGAACTGGGGCACCTATCGCCCGAAAGTCCGCGCTACACCGATTACGGCGAAGAAAAGCTGGAGCGCAACCGCAGCGATCTTCGAGTAATACTCGATGCCATCCGCCAGCGCCCGGAAGTGGAATCGGTCAGCCTCTCGCAGGGCGCCGAGCCTTACTTCCAGAATTTCTGGGGAACAGGCCTTAAAGTCGTCGATGACACTACGTCGATATCGGTCTACTACCGACAGATCTCTCCCGAACATCCGCGCACCGTAGGCTACCGGCCTGCCGACGGCTTCACGATCGAGCAGCTGGAGGAGGTCCTGCGGCAGGGCAAGCCGCTGGTCACCGAATTCGATTACGGCTCCCGAGGAGTGCGCGGACATATCAACTCCACGGAACTCCTGAGCCGCCGCATCTATGATCCCATGGATACAGCTGTCACTCTCACCATAGGAGGACTGCTCAAGCCCGTGAAACGCACCGATATCGAAACACGCTCCTTCATCAGCTATTTCGAGCCTATCGACATCGACCACATCGGAGTGACTCCGCAATACAAGATCAATGTAAGGGTGCGGCCCGAGGCCGACCGCGACTTCATAGGCCGCTTCAACGCCGACCGCGAGCGGCTCTACCGCTCGGGCAACACCTATATAGCCGGCATCAAATCCTACGCGCAGGTACAGGACAAATTCGACAGGGAGAACATGGTCACCATACGCAAGTATGTGGCCGTAATGGCGTTCATGCTCATAAGCGTATTCCTCGGCCTGCTGGGCACATTCTGGTTCCGCACACAGCAGCGCACTTCTGAGATAGCCATGCGCAAAGTCAACGGCGCTACCGACTCCTCGGTATTCCGCCGCCTTATCGGAGAAGGACTGCTGATGCTCGCCATCGCCACTCCTCCGGCCGTGCTGATCGACTGGCTTCTGTGCCACTATGAGCTCAACGCCGTGTATGGCCTGCAGGGCTACATCACCCCGGGCCGCTTCGTAATCACAGTGGCCGCAACCACCCTGCTTATGGCCCTGATGGTGATAGCCGGCATATGGTTCCCCGCCCACAAGGCCACAAAGATCGAACCGGCCCGCGCCCTCGCCGACGAATGACCTCCACCGACTTATAATCCTTTTAACACATGCGATCAATCACTTTAACCATACTCCTCGCTCTGTCGGCCCTTACGGCCACTGCGCAGACTGACACCATGCGGCTGACACTCGACGACGCCATAGTCCGCGCACGCACCCACAGCGTCGACGCGGCAGTGGCGCTCGACGAGCTCCGCTCGGCCTACTGGGAATACCGCACCTACCGCGCCGAGCTGCTTCCGGAGGTAAGCCTACAGGCCACCATGCCCTCCTACCGCAAGCAGTATTCATCCTACATGAACTCCGACGGCACCTACTCTTTCGTGCGCAACAATTATCTGCAGATGAACGGCGAGCTCTCCGTCACCCAGAACATATGGCTTACCGGCGCACAGTTGTCGCTCAACACGTCGCTCGACTGGCTCCGCGAACTCGAAGGGGATCCCTACAACCGGTTCATGTCGATACCGGTGGCGCTGACCCTGTCGCAGCCGATATTCGGCGTCAACACCGTCAAGTGGGACCGCCGCATAGAGCCGGTGCGCTACGCCGAGGCCAAGGCAGCTTTCCTGACGGCCACAGAAAACGTGGCGATGACCACCATCAGCTACTACTTCAACCTGCTCATGGCCAAGGAGAATCTCGAAATAGCGCGCCAGAACCATGCCAACGCCTCTAAGCTCTACGAGGTGGCGCGCGAAAAGCGTCAGATGGGCCAGATCAGCGAGAACGACCTGCTGCAGATGGAGCTCAATCTGCTCAACGCCCGGTCGGATCTCACCGACTGCGAGTCGGAGCTGAAAAGCAACATGTTCACCCTGCGCTCGTTTCTCGATCTGGAGCCTACGGTGGAGATCGAGCCCGAGATACCCGCGGAGATACCGGTGATCGACGTCACCTACGCCGACGCTCTCGAAAAGGCGCTCGCCAACAACAAGTTCGTGCGCAACCTGCGCCGCCGTCAGCTCGAAGCCGACTATGAGGTGGCCAAAGCCAAGGGCAATCTGCGCCAGATATCGCTCTTCGCCCAGGTAGGCTTCACGGGCACCGACCATCGCGTGGCCGACGCCTACCGCCGCCTCAAGGACAATCAGGTGGTGGAGATCGGCGTCAGCATACCGCTCATCGACTGGGGCAAACGCCGCGGCCGGGTGAAGGTGGCCCAGAGCAACCGGCAGGTAGTGGAGAGCCGCCTGCGCCAGGAGACGATGAACTTCAACCAGGATCTGTTCATACTCGTGGAGCGGTTCTGCAACCAGCAGCAGCAGCTCGCCATCGCCGACAAGGCCGCCGCGATAGCCCAGCGACGCTACGACACCAACGTGGAGACCTATCTCATAGGCCGCATATCCACCCTCGACCTCAACGACTCGCAGGTGAAAAAGGACGAAGGGCGTCAGGCCTACGTCAACGAACTGTTCCGATACTGGTATTATTTCTATCAGCTGCGCTCGATCACCCTATGGGACTATACCCGCTCCACAGGCATCGACGCCGACATAGCCCGTCTGCTCAAAAACTGACCGGCGACATTCAAAAGAGCTTCCAAAACACACACATGATGACAATGGGCCGCCCTCCCGGGCGGCCCATTGTCATTTACACATAGTACTTAACGTCAGTGGATTTTATCTGAATGAAATATTAGCTTGTATGAAAAAGTTATCGCTGTCTTTATCTTGCGATACAAAGGTATGACAATTTTTCAATACTATATATCTATGAAAGTCATGTTATTAAACATAGTTTTTCACGATTATCTCTAAAAAATAGTTACAAAATGAAAGTTTGAATAAAATATGCCCCGTTTTGCTTACATTTTTTAATAACAGCGGCAGTTTCATCAAACTTCTCTTATACTTAATTTATGTTAATGACAAAAGCGGTCTAAAAACGCAGCCGGGGCCCCGCCTCACGACGGCTGCCCCGGACAAGCATTCATAAACCAATAAAACAATTACTCTTCTATTTCTTTCTCACCAGCTTTATCGGCAAAGCGTCAGTGGTGGTATTTCCAAGACAGTTTTGCGTATACGGCCCAAACTCGAACGAGAAATAATTAAGATCCCACGCAGCCGTAAAGACATCTGCATTACTATGACCTCGTGCATCAGGCTGTTTTATCCAGTATATCGCTCCTGGAAGAGCACGAAGATTATATACTATCGGACGATATATGTTGTTTTTATTGCTTTCCGTATTTGACAGCAGGGTACTTACGTCACCATAGCGGAGAATTCCGGAACCATTGTTTGGATTCGAGATCCATGCGACACGACGTCCGTAACCATGTGAACCGAGCGGAAAGAATACCTGATTGGCGTTTTGGGGATTATACACTATGCAGCCACGCATTCCATGCGCACCTTCGCCGGCTGACCGGCCACCTCCTCGTCAAGCAGCTCGATGAGATTCTTGCCCTCGCCCAGGCGCCCCCAGTTGGGGAAGTTGATGACGGCATAGATGTTGGTCATCCGTCGCTGGCTGCCCTTCGTCGGCGCCTCCGCCCGGCACGGGAGTCTCGTCGGCGCACGCGGCGGCCATGAGGGCGGCCGTCATGGCGAGCGCCATGTGTCGCAATGTATTCACAGTTTTTTTCATAGTTTGGTTGTGTGTCTTAATATTAAAATTGCATGAATTCGGTTTGCGCGTGTTTTTTCAACTTATGGCAATCCACCGTAAATGAGAGTGCAAAATTACTGCCAAACGGGCATTTCAGCCCTATGGTTATTTATTATTACGGTGCGTTGTGATTTTTTTGCCAAATATGCGGAGTGAAGCCAGTTTGGAGTCAGTCTCGCCATCAAATCATCATTTTTTTTGTTATAGATTAAAAAAACCACTAAATTTGCACCTGAATAAGCTCTCTGACCGGGTGCCGGGTCGAAAACATGCATCAGACCCAGCCGGTTGACAAGAATATGATCTAAACTTATACAACGTCAAAACATAGAATTGCGTTAGAAAACTCAAATTCATAAACCGCCGCGAGGCATCAATAACATTTCATCTCAAGCTACAAACTCATCATGGACAACAACAACGACAAGAAGACAAAACGCCCCCGCATCGGCGAAAGCCGTCCGGCCGTCAGCGACATGTCGACCGAACCCCGTGCCAACTTCACGGCAGATTCAACCCCCGAGCAGCCCAATCCCGAATACCAGCAGGGGCCTGCAGGCTACCGTCCGCGCCAGCAGGGAGGATACCAGCCACGCTACCAGCAGGGTGGATATCAGCCTCGTTACAATCAGGGAGGATACCGCCAGCAGGGTGGATACCAGCCTCGTTACAATCAGGGAGGATACCGCAACAGATACAACGCTCCCGAGACAGACGCAGCTGCAGAGACCACAAACGCCTCAGGCGAGGCAGCCGGCGAGCAGCAGCCGACAACAGGATACCGTCCGCGCTACCAGCAGGGCGGATATCAGCAGCGCCAGGGCGGATATCAGCCCCGTCAGCAACAAGGAGGATACCGTCAGCAGGGCGGATATCAGCAGCGCCAGCAGGGCGGCTACCGTCAGCAGCAGGGAGGATATCAGCCCCGTCAGCAGGGAGGATACCGTCAGCAGCAGGGCGGATATCAGGGCCAGAACCGTCAGGGGGGATACCAGCAGCGTCAGCAGGGCGGATACCGTCAGAATCAGGGCGGATATCAGCAGCGTCAGCCCCGCCACAACCAGTTCGGAATGCCTCGCGGCGGCAAGAGCTTCGTTCCGCGTCCCAAGCGCGTGGAATACGAGATGCCGCTGCCCGATCCCGATGAGCAGATACGTCTCAACAAGTTCATGGCCAACGCCGGCATCTGCTCGCGCCGTGAGGCCGA
>CALHWU010000170.1 GCA_938039795.1 uncultured Muribaculaceae bacterium | reverse complement strand
ATCTCAAGACACCGTTTGAGACATTCTACGTCGGCGGCGACGGAATGAGCGGCTCATACAGCTATGCTACCGAGACCGTGGCGCTCCGCGGATACGACAACGGCGCGCTCACTCCATGGGGCTACGACGGCTATGCCTACGCCCGTCTCGGAGTGGAGCTCCACTTCCCGTTCATGTTGCAGCCCACCACCACGATTTATGGCCTTACATTCCTTGAGGCAGGCAACGCCTGGACCAATGTCAAGGACTTCTCGCCGTTCAATCTCAAGCGGTCGGCCGGAGCCGGAGTACGCATCTTCCTGCCGATGGTCGGACTGATGGGCATCGACTGGGGCTACGGATTCGACAAGGTGTTCGGGCGCCGCGGCGGCAGCCATTTCCACTTCATTCTCGGACAGGAGTTCTAAACCTTTCGGCTGCGCAGGTGTCATATAGTTATATTACCTGACTAACAAGAAATGCAAATGAAACGTACAGCATTAATCACCGTCGCCCTTTTATGGTGCGCTCTCGGCGCCGTGGCGCAGAAATTCGCTCTGATCGATATGGAGTATGTACTGAAAAACATACCCACCTATGAGATCGCCAACGAGCAGGTCAACCAGATGTCGATCCGCTGGCAGAAAGAGGTGGAAGCGATAGCTGAGGAGGCCGACAAGATGTATAAGGACTATCAGTCGAACATGGTGTTTCTGACTGATGACCAGAAAAAGAAGCGCGAGCAGGAGATCACGGCCAAGGAGAAAGCCGCAGCCGAGTTGCGTCAGAAATATTTCGGTCCGGAAGGGGATCTGTTCGTGCTCCGTCAGAAGCTTATGGAACCGATTCAGGACGAGGTATACAATGCCGTCAAAGCAGTCAGCGAAGAGCGCGGATTCCAGTGTATTTTCGACCGTGCGTCATCGGCCGATATCATTTTCGCGTCGCCGCGTATCGACATAAGCAATGAGGTTCTTGCCAAGTTAGGATATTCCAAGTAATTTTCGTAACTTTGCAGTCGCTGCCGGATGATTGTCAGGCGGCAGCAAACATTCAGAATAACTTTAACAGACAGAATAAACGATGATTAAGAAACTTTTGGTAGCTATCTTGATAGCTCTCCCCGCCATCGCCTCCGCGCAGGCTAAATTCGGAGTGGTCAACAGTCAGCAGATTTTTGCCGAGCTCCCCGAAACAAAAGAGGCCGAGACACAGATGGAAGCTGCTTCAGCAAAATTCCAGTCGGAATTCAAGGTGCTTCAGGACGAGTACAACAAGGCATATACCGAATTCCAGAACATGGATGCCAATACCCCCGAGACAATCCGTCAGCGCCGCATGAACGATATCCAGGAGCGCGGACAGCGCATCAGCCAGTTCCAGCAGACTGCTTCGGAGGATCTCGACCGTCAGCAGCAGCAGCTCATAGCTCCAATCCAGCAGAAGATCGCCGATGCCATCAAGGCCGTAGGACAGGAGAATAACTTCACCATGATTTTCGACGTCGTTCAGCCGCTTTATACCGGCAGCGATGTTGTCGACGCAACCGACCTGGTTAAGAAAAAGCTCGGAATCGTCACGAAATAACAACAAGCAATTTTCAAGAAATTGTGGCCGTTGGAGCTCGATGAGCCTCAGCGGCCATTGTTTTTACAATATTCTCATCCTATGCAAGCCTGTAATGCCGGACCGATCGGAGTGTTTGATTCGGGCTACGGAGGTCTGACCATACTGAAGGAGATAAGGCGTGTCCTTCCGCAGTATGACTATCTGTATCTCGGCGACAATGCACGTGCGCCCTACGGTCCGAGATCTTTCGACATCGTGTATCGCTTCACTCTCGAAGCGGTGAGGTTTCTCTTCAGCCGAGGTTGCAGGCTGGTGATATTGGCCTGCAATACGGCGTCGGCCAAAGCCCTGCGCAGTATCCAGCAGAATGATCTGCCTCATATAGATCCGTCGAGGCGTGTGCTTGGGGTGATACGCCCTACGGCCGAAGCCATAGGAAAGCTTACCTCCACAGGTAATATCGGAGTGCTCGGGACGTCAGGTACGGTAAGTTCGGGCAGCTATGACATGGAGGTTGAGAAGCTGTATCCCGGGTATAAGGTGACATCCCTGGCTTGTCCGATGTGGGTGCCTCTTGTGGAGAACATGGAGGCCGACGGGCCCGGAGCCGACTATTTTGTCGACAAATATGTGAGGGAGCTCATCGAGTCCGATGAATCGGTGGATACCGTGATTCTCGCCTGCACTCATTATCCGCTGCTGTATGACAAGATACGTAAGTATATGCCGGAGCATATCAAAGTAGTCTGTCAGGGCGACATCGTGGCCGAGAGTCTGAAGGATTATCTCACGCGACATCCAGAAATGGAGAGCTGCTGCAGCCGCGGAGGCCGATGCGAATATCTGACCACTGAGAATCCGGAGAAATTCACAGGGCTCGGACGTGTGTTTCTGAATGAGGATGTGGAGGCCACGCATGTGGAGATCGACTGAACTTTATGGCTTCTCCATCACTTTTATTCTTGAGGATACTTTAAGATCAATCTAACTGATATATGACTTATGAGACTTTCCGGACGAAGACAGAGCAACAACGTCGACGACCGACGCCGCAGCGGCGGCAAGGTAGCGGCTGGAGGCATTGGAGCCATAATCGTAGCGGCGCTGATAGCATGGATCTCGGGCGGTAATCCGCTTGATGTTGTGATAGGAAGCGCCGGACAGCTGATGGGTGGTTCGGCGCAGCAGGAATATGTGCCCGATCAGGAGGACGAGCAGCTTGCGCAGTTTGTCAGCACTATCCTTGCCGGAACAGAAGATGTCTGGAGTGAGGAATTCAGTCGTCGCGGACTGACGTATGACCCCCCGAAACTGGTGCTTTTCAATGGTTCGGTACAGAGCGGTTGCGGAGGAGCGACGTCCCAGACAGGGCCGTTTTACTGCTCGGCCGACGAATCGGTTTATATCGATCTGAGTTTTCTCAAGGAAATGCGCCAGAACATCGGCGCCGGAGGAGATTTCGCATTCGCCTACGTGATAGCCCATGAGGTAGGCCATCATGTGCAGAACCAGCTCGGTATTCTCGGAAAGGCACATGAAAAGATGAGCCGCCTGAGCGAGACGGAGGCCAATAAGATAAGCGTGCGTCTGGAGCTGCAGGCCGACTATCTGGCAGGCGCATGGGCCCACCATGACAATATCCGATTCAACTCTCTCGAGGATGGCGATGTGGATGAGGCTCTCGACGCCGCCATGAAGATCGGCGACGATTATCTGCAGAAACGCGCCCAGGGATATGCCGTGCCGGAGTCGTTCAATCACGGTACTTCAGCTCAGCGCAGCCGATGGCTCCGCAAAGGGATAACCGACGGCTCGATCGAGGGTGGCGATACATTCAGTCCGGCATACTCGTCGCTGTGACGACGGCGTCGCATTGGGATGTAATCAGTATTTGTGGGCGAGGGCGAGAGTGGCTACGCTAAGGGTGGCATCGGGCGAAGTGGCGTGCAGGGCCGACAGGCAGCTCAGAGTCGTGGCTCCGGTGGTCATGACGTCGTCAACGAGCAGTATGTGGCGGCTGTCGGCTGAGAAGCCGCTTATCACCGAGTAAACTCCATGCGCATTGATCCACCGCTGGTAGGAACTGCGGCGTGTCTGGGTGGAGTGGC
>CALHWU010000169.1 GCA_938039795.1 uncultured Muribaculaceae bacterium | reverse complement strand
TGAACCGGGTAAGGGGAAATATACGCTTTATTTTATCTTAAATGAAAGAGCCGTGTCTGACAGTTCAGATAACTCTGATTGAATTCTGATTTCTCCGATAGCTCTGATTCCTCCGTCCTACTCTTAGAGGCGGGTGAGGCGGACGCGCTGGCCTTTGAGCTTCTGCGGGGAGCAGGAGGCGATGACTGACGCGGCGGCTTCGCGCGGCACGGCCACGAGCGTGGCGTGGTCGGTGAGGGTGATGAGTCCGATGTCGGAGCCTTTCAGGGGGGTGTGGGCCGTGATGTAGCCCACAACGTCGCCGCGCGAGATCTTCTCCTTGCGGCCTGCGTTGATGTGAAGTGTGGTCATTGGGGCCTGCAGCGTGCGTCCTTCGCGGGGTGCGGGGAGCCAGCGGCGGTCGGTCACAACGTAGTCGGGCACTGTCTCCCCTTCGGCGGTGATGACGTAGGCTGTTCCGTCGGTGCCGTTGCGGGCCGTGCGGCCGTTGCGGTGCGTCCAGTCGTCGGGCGTGGGAGGCATGTGATAGTGAACCACGGCGTCGATTCCCCCCTCGATATCGAGTCCGCGGGCGGCAAGATCCGTGGCCACGAGCACCGGCACAGAGCCTCCGCGCAGCCGTGCTACTGCCGCCTCGCGCTCGTTCTGCTGCAGGCCGCCGTGGTAGAGCGCGTTCTCGATCCCCTCGCTGGTGAGCAGGGCATGGAGGCGCTCGGCGCTCTCGCGGTGGTTGACGAACACTATCGTGCGCCGGCGCGCGGCGTCGGGCATGGCGCAGAGCAGGTCGGCAAGCGTCTCGGCTTTGTCGCGCACGGGGCTTTCCACCTCCACGCGTTCGAGATGGCCTGCGGCTTCGGGCGGGGTGCTGTAGTCGAGCGTCAGCCAGTCGGGGCGCTGCGCCCATTGGGGTAGCTCGGCGGCTGCCATGGGAGTGGCGGATGTCAGCACGAGCGAATGCGGGCGACCGATACGGCGCATGAGCCGGCTCATCTCTTCGGCGAATCCGAGGTCGAGCGTCTTGTCGAATTCGTCCACGACCACTGTCGCGGGGGCGTATGTCTCCAGGGCGCCGCGCTGCAACAGGTCGAGCAGACGTCCGGGAGTGGCTATGAGTATGTCGGGCGCGGGAGTGAGTGTCGGCAGTTCGTCGGCAACGCGGTGACCGCCGTAGACCGTAGTGGTCTTAAGGCCGGAGGCCATGCGGCGCATGACGTCGGCCACCTGCAGGGCAAGCTCGCGCGAGGGCACGGTGACTACGGCCTGCACCTGTCCGCGCGGCTCGCCGCAACGCCGCAGCAGGTAGCATCCGAAGGCCACGGTCTTGCCGGAGCCGGTGGGAGCGGCAAGCATCACGGCGTTCTTGCGTGTTTCAATCATGCGCTCCTGCATGGGCCGCAGGCGTTCTATGTCGAGGCGGCGACGGAGAGCCTCGGTGATTTCGTTAGTTTCCATATGGGTGTCAGTTAAGGTTTGGTAATGGGGAATGACAGGAAAACCGGAGCAGCCCCGCGGCAGTCGATGGTGGGCCGGGAGGCTGCGCCGTATGATTTATGGGTCGCCCTCATGGGTCGACGGTCTGTATTATTTGAAGATGTACTGCGAGGAAATAGATTCGTTGTTGTGAACGCGCTTGATGGTGTCGGCAAACATCTTGGCGACGCTGATTATGGTAGCCTTTCGGCACTCCTTGCTGAAGGGTATGGAGTTGGTGAAAATCATCTCCACCATTTCGCTGTCGTCGACGCGCTGCGATGCGGGATCGCTCATGATGGCGTGGGATGCGAGGGCGCGAACTGATTTGGCGCCTTTCTCCATCATCAGGTTGGCAGCCTTGCAGATGGTGCCTGCGGTGTCGACCATGTCGTCGATAAGTATGACATTCTTGTCCTTGACG
Organism: uncultured Muribaculaceae bacterium; assembly: GCA_938039795.1. Classification (GTDB taxonomy): domain Bacteria; phylum Bacteroidota; class Bacteroidia; order Bacteroidales; family Muribaculaceae; genus Paramuribaculum. Next base: position 4,724 of record CALHWU010000169.1, on the reverse strand, counting down.
TCGCCGATGACTGTCATAGCCTCGACAACGTTGGCTTTGGCGCGCTGCTTGTGGCAGAGCACCAGGGGCACATCGAGATATTTGGCATAGGAGTTGGCACGCTTGGCTCCGCCTACGTCGGGAGTAGCCACCACCATGTCTTCCAGGTTGAGGCTCTTGATGTAGGGGATGAACACGGTGGATGCGTAGAGGTGGTCGACCGGCACGTTGAAGAAGCCCTGGATCTGGTCGGCGTGGAGATCCATGGTGATGACGCGGTTGACTCCTGCGGCCATGAGCAGGTCGGCAACGAGCTTGGCTGCTATCGACACGCGGGGCTTGTCCTTGCGGTCCTGACGCGCCCATCCGAAGTAGGGCATCACGGCTATGATGGAGTGGGCCGATGCGCGCTTCGCGGCGTCGATCATCAGGAGCAGCTCCATGAGGTTGTCGGTATTGGGGAATGTCGACTGCACGAGGTAGACCTCGCAGCCGCGGATAGGCTCCTCAAACGATACTTCAAACTCCCCGTCGGCAAAGTGCTGGATGTTCATCTTGCCCAGCTCCATGCCGAGGCACTTGCAAATTTCTTCACCCATGTAGCGCGACTTTGTGCCGGCGAAAATCTTGATGGGGTGGATGACTGAGTTCATATCTTGTGACACGTGCTTGAAATTTTTTTTGCAAAGTTAATGTTTAGTCGCGAATTACCGCGCATCGTGAGGCGGAAAATTTGTCGCCCGTCAGTCTACGTGCGTGGCCATGAAATATGGGGCGACGAACATTTCGTCGTCGAGCACGGCCTTGCGGACGGCGTAATAAAGCAGTTCGCCGCGGGTGTATCCGCTGCCTGTGTGATCGTAGGAGACGCCCCAGCTGTCGAAAAACGCTTTTTCGGCAGGCTTGCGGTAGCGGCCTCCGTTGATCATCTCCGACACGACGGGCTGCATGATGAGGCGGCCCTCCTTGAGAGTGAACGTGGCGGCGGTGATGGCTTTGTCGAGCGCCGTGAAGATATAGAGTCCGCGCGGAGCTCTGACGCTGATGTCGTAGGGAGCCATGGCGCTGAGCATCATGTCGGCCCACGAGCAGTCCTGAAGTATGACGAGGGTGCCGTTGGAGAGGAGCTGGTATTCGGCCGACGGCTGCTCGGCGTAGTTGCCGGTGATGGCGTTGCGGCCGGCCACGGTCATCGTGCCGTCGGCGTTGAATCTGAACCGTATGCGGTCGAAGCCGGTGGCGCGGCGCATGCGGTCGACCATCGTGCCATAGAGCTCTTTCAGCGCTTCGGGATAGCCGATATCGAGGCCTGTGACGTTGCCCTCGCTCCATTTGGTGAGGTCGTAGGTGATGTCGTTGAGATTGAGCTCCATCTCGAAGGTGTGTCCGGTGAGCTCTTTGATGTTGGCGCTGACGGTGAGGCCCGCAGCTACCGTGGCGGGAGAGTTCTTGCTGCCGGGACGGTATGATCCTTTGGCGGCATAGCTGATCTCGCCCTTGCCGGGCGCGTTGACGGTGCGCGTGCCCTCGAAGCTGACTGTATTGTCGCGTCCGCGGGCGTCCGCTTCGATCACCATGGATAGGGGCATGAAAGCATATTGTCCGCGCAGGTTGTTTTCGTAATAGTCGTCCTCGTTGTCCACTACGAGTATCTGCCGGTCGAACACCATGACCGCTTCGGCTCTGTTGTCCTTATATGATGGGAGCTCTTCCTTGAGTCGCACCTGCATGGTGGCGTCGGCAACTTTATTGCCGTTGACTGTCAGAGTGGTCTGTTGCGCGGTGTATGTGCCGTTTATATCGTCGACGGGCACGCGATCGTCGTCGGAGCATCCGGTCAGCATCACAGTCAGCGCTGCGGTTCCGGCTGCGATATAAGTGAGGAATCGGTTCATAGGAATTGCCTTTTAATGGGTTTCAGACGCAAATATAGTCAAAGTTTCAGATCCGGCAAAAAAATGACCTGATGTCAGCGGCGGTGCCGGGCCTTCCAGACAGCTGCACCCCACGGGCCGGTGAAGGCTTCGAACGGCGTGTCGGCAGCCAGACGCTTGCGCGCTTTCTCGCCGGTCAGCAGTTCGGTCATCGCCACCTCCCCTTCGGGTATGCGCAGCATCTCGAAAGCATGCGAGGGTATGTTGATGGCAAGTTCGGCGGAGTCGGGCGAGAAGTTGACGGCGATGATGATGGTCTCGTCGGCATAGTTGCGCATGAATACGTATTGCCTGTGGGGGTTGAGGGTGGGATTCTCGTAGTTGACATACATCAGGTCGAAGAACCGTCCCTCGCGGATCGCTTTTTCTGAGTTGCAGAGGCTGAGCACCCTGGCATAAAGGTCGCGCAGCCACCGTTCGCGCGGCTTCAGCCCCTCGGCCGACGGCGCTCCGCTGCCGAGCCAGCGCCGGAGCGTCGGCAGGCTCCAGTAGTCGAAGATGGTGGTGCGTCCGTCGTAGCCGCTGAATCCTTCGGCGTCGGAGGCCTGTTCGCCGAGTTCCTGACCCATGTAGATCATCATCGGACCGGTCGAGAAGTAGGCGCTGACCACGAGCGAGGGGAGCACCTTGGCCGGGTCGCCGGCATAGAACTTCGAGCCGAACCGCTGTTCGTCGTGATTCTCGAGAAAGTTGAGCATATGGCTGCCTATACCGTCGACGGTCTGCCAGCAGCCGGTCAGCTGCGCGGCCGAGCAGTGGGTGGTCTGGATGCCGCGCAGGGTGTCGTAGAGGTTAACCTTGTCGTAGAGGTAGTCGAATCGGCCGCGGTTGATGAATTCGCGGTAAAGCCCGGTGTCGTAGATCTCGGCGATGAACACGATGTGGGGGTAGCGTTCCTTGACGATCGTCAAGGCCCATTCCCAGAACTCCACCGGCACCATGAAGGCCATGTCGCACCTGAATCCGTCGATCCCCTTGCCGGCCCAGAAGAGGAGTATGGCGAGCATCTTGTGCCATGTGTCGGGGGTGGGGGAGAAGTGGCGTGAGCCGTCGGAATAGTCCACGCCGTAGTTTAGCTTCACAGTCTCATACCAGTCGTTGACCGACGGAAATGCCGAGAAGCAGTCGTTTCCTGTGGCTTTGGCGGGAAACTCTATGTAGGCGTCCTTGCCTGATCCCATGTCGATATACGGGGCGAAGAGCTGGCGGGGTATATAGTAGAAGTTGTTTTTCGGGTCAAAGGCGTGGGTGGTGTCGTCGCCGGCTCCCAGATCCTCTGTGCCCTCGGGGGCTGCATCGGAATGGTAGTGGCGCGCCACGTGGTTGGGCACGAAGTCGATGATCACTTTCATCCCCTGGTCGTGGATGCGCGCCACAAGGGCCTCGAATTCCTCCATGCGGCGCTCCGGGTCGGTGGCCAGGTCGGGATCGATGTCGTAGTAGTCCTTGATGGCATAGGGCGATCCGGCTTCTCCTTTCACCACGTGGGGATTGTCCCTGACAATGCCGTAGCGGCTCCAGTCGGTCTTCTCGGCGTGCTCTATCACTCCCGTGAGCCATATGTGGGTCGTGCCGAGCTCCTTTATTCCTGCTATGACGGCGGTGTCGATGTCGTTGAGCTTTCCGCAGCCGTTGCGGGCATATGTGCCTCCGGGCACGCATTGGGGGTTCATGTTGGTGAAGAGCCGCGGCAGCAGCTGGTAGATGACCGGTTTGACGTTGTTCATTTTTTGTCGTTAGTGGAAGTTGATGACTGTTGGCTCTGTTCGGGCTTGCGGAAGCCGTTGTAGAGCAGGAAGTTCATGGTGTCGCGGTAGCCGCTTTCAAACACTTTTTCTATCTGCTTCAGGTTGAACGCCCTGTAGCGGGCTATCTCGTCGGTGCGGATCACGATGTCGCACAGCTCCATGTCGGCCACCGTGTTGGTTTTTGCCATCAGCTCGTAGGAGCGGAAGGCGATGTCGATGAGCGTGTTCTTGACGGTGGTCTTGGTCAGGGGAGAGCAGTTGACGGCAATCAGGTATTTGCAGCGGTCGCGGATGGTCCATGCGGGCAGGTTGTGGAGCACTCCGCCGTCTACGCATCGCGTGCCGTCGATTTTGATCGGCTTGAACACTATGGGTATGCTGCACGATGCCGCCACCACCTCGTCGAGCCGTCCTGAGGTGAAGGCGAGTTTCTTGCCGTTGTCGAGGTCGGTGGCGCCCACGGTGACCGGTATCGGCAGATCCTCCAGATTGGCGTAGGGTATGTTCTTGCGCAGGAAAGCGCGGAAGCGGTCGAGGCTGAAAAACCCGTCCTTGGGTATGCCGAGTTCGCAGAAGTCGCTGAAGCGCGCGTGGAGGAAGAGCTCCAGCATCTTTTCAGGGCTGATGCCGGCCGCGTACATGACGGCCGCCACTGATCCGGCCGACACTCCGGCCAGTATATCGGGCTTTATACCCATTTCCTCCAGGGCCTTCAGAGCTCCGGCATGGGCGAATCCGCGTGCGCCGCCTCCGCTGAGCACCAGCCCGGTACGAAATTCCGGGCCGCCCAGCCCTATCATTGATTTGACCTTGTCTAATCTGCCTCCCATCTGATTTCTGATCGTTTGCGGCGCAAAGTTACAAATTTTTATGAGACAATAAGGCCAAGCAGACTAATTAGGCCAATCAGACCAATCAGACTTACAGCGTGGAGGGCGGATACCGGAGAGCCGGCAAAAATATGCCAAAGAGCGTGATTAACTTAAATTAACAACGGGCTTATCCAACAGTAACTATTCAGCCAAAGAACCAGTATGCGGGAATGGCTCGCCTTTATCAGACG
>CALHWU010000168.1 GCA_938039795.1 uncultured Muribaculaceae bacterium | reverse complement strand
CCGCCTTGTCCTTGCGGTACCAGACGGGGATGCGATGGCCCCACCAGAGTTGGCGGGAGATGCACCAGTCCTGAATGTTTTCCAGCCAGTGGGCGTAGGTTTTCGCCCAGCGCGCGGGTCGAAAAGTGATATCCCCTTCCGCTACGGCGTCCGCAGCTTCTTTCACGCAGGGGTATTTGAGGAACCACTGCATGGAGAGGCGCGGTTCAATCGGGACATTGGCGCGTTCGGAGAACCCGACTTTGTTATCATAGTCTTCAATGTTGACCATGAGTCCGGAGGCTTCCAGCATTTCCACGGATTTACGACGCGCGTCAAAGCGGTCCATGCCGTGAAGTTCGGGCACTTCCGGGCAGTTGATATGACCGTCGGGGGTAAGGATGTCGATAATTTCCAGGTTGAATTTCCTGCCTATTTCAAAGTCGGCCTTGTCATGGGCCGGAGTGATTTTCAGAGCGCCCGTGCCGAATTCTATTTCTACATATTCATCTCCGATGATAGGGATGGGGGTGGGGTTGAGCGGACGCATGACGTTTTTCCCGATGAGGTGGGCGTACCGCGGATCCTTCGGGTTGACGGCCACAGCCACGTCCGCCATGATGGTTTCCGGGCGGGTAGTGGCTACATGGAGGGCGCCGGAGCCGTCTTCCAGTTTGTAGAGAACGGTGTAGAGCTTGCTTTTCTGCTCAGTCATGATGACTTCTTCATCGGAGAGGGCCGTGAGGGATACGGGACACCAGTTGACCATGCGGCGCCCCCGGTAGATGAGCCCTTCCTTAAAGAGTTCAATGAAGACCTGTCCGACGGCTTTGGTGTATTCCTCATCCATCGTGAAGCGTTCGCGGTCCCAGTCGCAGGAACAACCCAGCTTGTGGAGCTGGTTGATGATGATGCCTCCGTGTTTTTCTTTCCATTCCCAGACTTTTTCCAGGAAGGCTTCACGGCCCAGATCATGACGGCTCTGGCCCGTTGTCTGTTTGAGGTCTTTTTCCACCCTTACCTGCGTGGCGATGCCGGCATGGTCTGTGCCGGGCAGCCAGAGGGCTTCATATCCTTTCTGGCGCGCGCGGCGCACCAGGATGTCCTGTATGGTGTTGTTGAGCATGTGGCCCATATGGAGCACACCGGTGACGTTGGGCGGCGGGATCACTATCGTGTAAGGTTCGCGCGCGTCGGGAGTGCTCTTGAAGAGGTCATGACGCATCCAGTAGTCATACCATTTGTCCTCAACCTCCGAAGGGTTGTACTTGGTGGCAAGCTCGTTCATTTTGTGCGTATGGTTCGTTTTGTTTGTTCAGTTTCTTTCGGAAGTGCAAAATTACGCATTATTCCCCCGCCGCGCAAATCTTTCGCAACTTCCCGGCTTCAATGCGCCTCGCTCACGGACGACAGTTCAGGCCAATGAGTCGAGGGCGTCGTTCAGGCTCTCCTTGAGTACGTTCCTGAAATCGCGGCTGTGGAAACGGCTTTTATCCATATCGTCGATCGCCTTTTCTATCCGCGGTAAGAAGAGCGACAGCACTCCGCCGCGGTCAGCGAGCCTCATGGTGTCGGCCACCAGACGGCCGACGCTCCGCTGCGTGCTCTCCTTCACCCAGTTGACGCTTCCCGTCAGGCAGAACTGCTCGATGGTGTAGGTCATAGCCTCCGCCACGTGCTCGGCCCCGGGATTCAGCGACTCGATATCCTTGATAAACCGGCGCACGCGCGTCGACCGCGGACGGGCCCGTCCGCGCGACGTCCGGCCCACCTCTTTAGCGATCAGCGACTTCGCCTTGGCCATCTTCTTGTCGATGTCGGGGTTGATGTAGAAATCGAGATACTCCTTGGCTTCGCTGCGCGCCTCGTAGAGGTCGGTTATCAGTTCGGTCAGCTGCGCCGCGTCCATTCCGGCGAGCGCCTTTTTCAGTGCTGTTTTCGACATATCCGCAAAATTACAATTTTCCCTCCGCTCCACCGCCTTCTCCCCTCCCATTTTTCATATCCCTTCCTTCAGACTGTAGGGCTGCACCCCCGGTGCAGCCGCCGTCCCGGCTCCGGATGGATTGCCGTCCTCGGATCCGCTTTCATTCCTGCTGTAGGGCTGTACCCCCGGTGCAGCCGCCTCCTCGCCCATGATGGGTCGCCGTTCCCGGCAGTGGTCGTAGACCACGCCACTTTTGTTATCCGCGCCTTGGTGGGGGATAGGTGCGACCGCGCCCTGCCTCTTCGTAGATGAGCCGCAGGAGAGGGCCCGAGACAGCAGCGGGCCGGAGGGCGCGCGGGGATCGCTCCCTCGTCGTCTCTCCGGCCCTGCGGCATTGGCCGGCGCAGCCGTTTCTCTCAAGCTTAATCAATCGGATGGAATCTGCTCCTCACTCCGCGCCGGCCCGATAGAAAAATAGTCAGTTCCGTAAGCTTAAAGTCCGGGCTGCGGATGGTAGGGGACTTCGGGCGCGCGATGGGCTATGGCGCTGTCGGCGGCCTCGCGTCGCGTCGGATATAGATTTACGCGAAGCACCTGATTGTAGCGGTTCCCCTCATCGTCAGTGTAAGTCAGCCGTATCGGATAATCCATAATTCTTACGGCGCTGTCGGCAGCGAGGTCAAGGCCACTTGTCATTCTTGGCAGATATTTGGCCCAGCCTTCGGCCACGCATTTCACTCTGCGGTCAGGCAGTGCGATATACTCTATCTTCATATTCCTGTCGCTATGGTTTTCTACCGGAATGCAATACCATGCCTCATAACCTTTGAATTTAATCGAACCAATATCGTCGCTGTCGCTGTAGACAGTGATCATATTGTTCGCGTCGATAAACTTGAAAGCGTTAGCTGCGGTGTCGGTCTGCACGAACTCCTCATCCGGCAGATTATAGATGATCTTGAATTCCGGATTCAGTCCGTCTACGGTATCGGGGGCGTTGGGATCCGTAACTGCCATACTGCTGTTGGCGTTGCGACCTGTGCATGCTGTGGCGAGCAATGCCAGTGCGGCTATCGCCGCTTTGAATGTAATGTGGTTCATCAATTAATCAGTGAATGGATTCTATTACACTTTTTCTGCCCTCGATCACAAGATATGGAGATATCACGCATACTTCACAGGGACACGGTATGCAGTAGGAGGAGTATTCTTCACTTCCGCTCCAGGTTTCCTCGTCGGCAAGGGCCTCGATGTTTGCTACTACACTATCTATTCCCCTTTCGGAGTTTTGCGCTTTCCAGCCGAAGTATGTTCCGATTCCTATAATAGCGACTGCTGCAGCCGCAAGAGTATAGTGCTTTTTCATTGGTAAATCTTGCTTGTTTATTGAGTAATTATATTAGTCGGGTTAATCGATCTGTATGTATCCGAACTGAGGATCTCCGTCGCAGCTGACATACAGCCGTCCGGTCGATTCGTTGTAGACCATATCCCATATATGATCATTCATACGGTATGTCTTCAGATAGTTTCCTTCGAGATCCATCACTATGATGTCGCTGCGCTTGTCATCGCCAGTCAGCGGTCGATTCAGATAAACCGCAAACAGTCGGTCTCCGCCTATTGTGACATTGGAGAAGTACTCGATTCCACGCGACGGTTCTTCTGAAAAGTTTGGGCCTCTGATGACCTTGAAAACATTACCGTTAAGATCGCTGAATTTTATCCGATCCTGATCATAGCTGTATATGACGATAAGGCTGTCGGCAACAGACACGCCAATATTATTGTTTCTCCCGACTACGGGATGCATGACATCGTCGATGACTTTCACATCTCCTGTATTCATGTCAAACTTTCCCAGACAGGATTCCATTTTATGCGTATCAGGATGGTGCATTTTAACGCAACAGATGAGCATGGAGTCATTGACAATGTTGTAATTATACGGATGTTTGAGGAGTCCGTCGGAGAACGATACAATCTCAATAATATCGATCGGCTTGTATAAAGAATCGGTCAACGCAGTGTCAACGTCAAACTTTACCATTTTACGTGAGCCGCCGTTTATGCAATATAAGTTGTGGCCATTAGTGAAAACACCGCCGGCATTGCTTAATTCACCTGGCCCTGCCCCAAACTGACCAAATGATCCGATATACCGACCGGATGGGATGTCATAAGCAACAAACATCTTGTCAGTCGATTTGTGATCACGTAAAATCAAGGTATCGCCCAACATAGTCAGGAACGAAGCGTCATGAAGCATCGGCAGTGAATCGTCGATTGAGATGAGATTTGCATCCTCGATGTTATTGCGTTCGCTTTGATGGACTGTCTGCACCGAACCCGCGCCCTGTCCGCATGAACAGAGCGCGAGCATAAGCGCGGTAGCAAGCATCAATCCGAAAGATTGTGGCTTTCGCATGACGCTTAATCAGGGAATGGATACTCTGTCACACCTTTGCTCTCCGGAATCCAAGCATAAGGAGAGATTAAGCAGTCTTCGTTGTCCGAATGGACACAGTTTTTGTCGTACTCTCCGAGGCCGCACCATGTTTCCACATCGGCGAGGGCTTCGATGTTAGCTACTTCTACGTCGCTGAGCTCCCGGTCGGAGTTCTGCGCTCTCAGGCCGAAGAATGTCCCGGCTCCGAGGAGGGCGACCGTTGCGGTCGCCAGAAGATAATTCTGTCTCATCTTCTTGTTGGATTAATTATTATTAGTTTGGTTTTGTGAATCCGAACATAGTGAAATGCATCGGATTCGGAATTTCATTGAAATACAGGTCGGCATGCTGCCGGTATGCTCCGGACTCTTCCGGCGTAAAATGCATGGTCAGCGTGGCATCCTCTCCCGGCCGCAGGGAGTCGGCCGATAGCGATGCGCCGACGCAGTCGCATGATGTCACGGTCTGCTGCAGCGTCAGCACCTTACCGGTTTCGTTTGAGAAACGGTAGGTGATGGTGACGGTATCGCCCGCCTGACACGGCGCAGCTGATTTCGTCCGCCTGAACTCCATCTGCACAGGAAGTTCTGCCGGTGCGGAGCCTCGGGCGTCATCACCGAAAATCACCTTGTCGTAAACCTCCCGTACCTTGGGATTCTCCACCGGGTTGCCGATCGCTACTATCCGGTTGCTTCCGTCGAGCAGCAGGGTGTGGCACGGTCTTTTCGGTGGCAGAGGATTGCGCTGCAGGAACAGTCCCGCGGTGTCGATGGCGACAGGATGGTCGAAAAATGCGCTTTTGAGGGCATAGTCGATCTCGTCGTCATACGGAGCGTTAAGGATCATGAGAAAACTGACATCAGTTTCGGGATCATCTTTCAGCCGGTTGAGATAATCCTCCCACTGCGCAAGCTTCATGCGGCACGGCACGCAACCGGCAGAGTCGACGAATGTGACGATCCTGTAGTCGGCATCATTGAGGTCACATTCAATCATTGCGTCCTTGACCTGTGGCTTCAACTCTGCCGGAATTACTATCTCCCGGCCCATGAGGGCTGTGACCGCCTCGCGCTGTTCGGCATGGCGTTCACACGCCGCGAGCGCGAGGAGCGTCGCAGTCAGCGACAGACTGAATGATGAAAAATGCCACAAACGAAGCCAATTCATAACGATAATAATCGACGAGAGGCTATATGCAACCTTATTATAAAGTGGATATATAGGTTAATCCGTTCTGAACAACCGTGATGACTAATTCATCACCCAATGAGGGGAGTGTAATGGTCAATCCAGTGGAAAGTTCCCCGGAATCTTCTATAATAGTCTCACCCGCAGCGTTTTCAATGGTAATGTATCCCATTCCTTCCACTGTGCTCCAGATTTCGAGCGAAGAATCATCGATATTCCCATATACGGGTGATGAAGCGGGCTTTTGCGGATGGTTGACTGTCCCATCTTTTTTCGGGATGAAGCGGAGTTTTTTGCTTACCTATGTAATCACTTCGGTGGCGATTGTCTGCATTGGGAGGCCGATGCTTACTGCAAACAGCATAGACCAAACCATAATTAGCTTTTTCATTTTTATGATTTATGATTGTTGTGTCATTATCTTTTTGAGAAATATCTCGAACGCAAAATTACGTCCGAAATAAAATCTGACCAAATATTCTGCTATAAACAATCTTGCACACACCGTTAGTAACACGCTTATTAACAACGAGATACACAATCACAGCATTACAAAATTCTTGCAAGATATCAACTCACTTATAATCAATGATTTAAGCGTTTATTACTAATAATCAGAGGGATACATGCCCCATATGACTTCCATCTTAATGTCAGATTACGCAGCTGAATATGTGTGGTGACTTAAATGCCTGTATCGGCGATAAGCTGTGATGCCGCCTCAGGGTTGGTGCGTTTAAGTTTCTTTTTAAGATTGAATTTTGCACTGTAGACAGATTGCATGGACTCTTTTTTCATCAGCAAGGCTATGGTCGCATTGTTAAAACCAAGGTACACGTAGATCAATAAGATCTTATCAGATTGGGTCAGATTAGGGAACAACTCACTGATACGCGACATGGTTCCTGATCTGTAACCATCCACAACCTTTATGATCTTCTCAAAAAATTGCGGATTGCCCAACTCGGTCAGCAATCTGTTTATGTACGTTGTTATTTTATCCGCTTTATTTTTAAGCATTGAGGGACTGCACCACATGTCACATAATTCATCAATCATCTTTGTATAATTGCAGAGTACGATCTCAATATTCTGTCGTGTATTGTCAAGGCCAGACACCTCTGTATCTGAAGTGGCAGATTCTGATGCATGATTGTCATTATTATGTTGCCTCCGTGCCAACTCAAGATCTGTCTGTAGCTTATACAAATTACGTTGCAACTCCGTCACTTGAATCATGCGGTTCTCTATCTCCAACCGTTTCCTTTTCTTGAACGAACGATAATAGCATATCGCAATAACCAATGCCAAAATAACATTGATTGCCAAAATAAACAACAATATAACCAATTGTCTGTAAAATTCCGATTTTTGGCTTTCGGCATCAGCCTTTAAGCCGAGATAATCCGATAATGTCAAAATCGGAGGATCGGCAATACGCTCATTACCGTCAACCATCATCTTCCCACCCCATCTGATCGCGTCACTGTATGCTGTCTGGAATTCGCCCTTTGCAGCATTCAGTCTGGCAACGCACAGATCTGCGAAAAGACTGTCTTCTGGATACATCTCTTTATTATAGGCGGAATCCATCGCTGCCTGAGACTGCCGATTATTTCCGGTAGATAAATAAGCTTCCGACAGATTGAGCCAATCATGAGCGGTGAACGCATATAGGCTATCTTGCGACAACGTTTCATATATCTCAATCGCATTGCTGGGATTTCCATCAAGTAAGTAAATTTCAGCTCTGTCAATCAAAACAGCATGGCGGAATGAGACGTTGGATACATATTCCACAGAATCAACCGACATACATGCGCTTATGGCCTCGTCATAATGTCCGTTAAGGATCAAGGCCTCTATAATCAGGAGATCAGTCCACGCTACATGTTGGCGTAAGCCTATGGTCTCAAAATACCGTTTTGATATCTGTGCCCATTGAAGTTCTTTAGCCGGGATCAACATCGCCCGGTAAATAGATGCAAGCTCACGGGCGCTCATGGCCGAGTAAAAGATATCGTCTGACTGCCGAGCTTTGTCGTAGGCCTCGTGGAGCGACAGCAGAGCCTTGTCGTAAAGTCCGGTAGCGGAGCGAACCGCGCCGAGGTAGTAGAGCGACTGCACTTCGAGACTGTCGCCGCGGCCCTTGTAATAGGCTGCAGCGCGGCTTATGGCGGAATCTCCGGCTGGCACGACGTGGGCTTTGAGCTTGGCCTTGGCCGTCAGCAGTGCATGACGCGCCGCCGGTCCGTCAGTCAGCTGACGGACTGAGATCGAATCGAGTATGGCTATCGCTTCGCCGGGATCTGTCATTGCGAGAGTATCGGCGGCGTCGAGCGCGGCATTATCCTGGCAGGAGCAGCAGCCTGCCAGAAGTGCTAAAATCAGAAGTTTTGTCAGTCGGTTCATAAGATTGGGGATGGCGGTTGCAGTTGCAAGAAATTGCTTTTGCAAATATAAGCATTTCCATAATTTCTTCAAAGAGGAGTGGCATCTATGCTCAATCACTGCTCCATAAGCTTCTCCACCGTGGTCGGAGCGGTTTGTTGCGCGGCTCAGCGGCGGTTGCGGCTGATGCGCGAGCATCCGGCCGCAAGAAGCGATATGATGAATATGATGGCTATCCTGTGCATGATGTCAGATATTATGCCCGCAAAGTTAAGCATTTCGCATCGGCGCGCAAAATCCGTCCACTACTGCCTGCCGCCGGTTCACTGCTCCAGAATCCACTCCACGCGATCGATGGCGCCACCCTTGGCGCGGGCCTCCACGATGTTGACGCCGGGGGTGAGCTGCACGCCTTTCATGGTGAATGTGGCATATCCCTCCGGGGTCATCCTGCCGAGACGCCGGCCGTTGACGTAGAGCACCACTTCGGGATAGCTCGCGAACACCATGACGTCAGTGACGGGAGTCCGGCGCCTGTCGTGCCGCCGTTCGGCGATATAGAGCGTCGGAGTCTCGTCGTTCCAGTTGGCGCGATAGAAATAGAAGGCATCCTTCTTCACCTTGCGGTCGAACGTCACCAGACCCTTGTCGTTGATGCCGTGGCGGTCACCCTCGGTGCGATGCGCGGCCCCGAAATCAAACAGGTTCCAGATGAACGAGCCCCACACGTATGGACGCTCGGCGATCGCCTGCCAGTTGCGGCGGTGAAACTCGGTCTGATAGTTCTCCGGATGCCACATGCCCGAAGAGACCCCCGCCTTGACGGAGTCCTGCTGATGATATATGCTCGCGCCGGCGCCATACTCGCTGATGGCGATGCGCAGATCGCCGTAGCGACCATGGGTGTCGTCGAGCCACCGGCCCAGATCGCGCGCCGATCCGCCATACCAGCCGTAATACTTGTTCCATGCTATGAGATCGGTCACGAAGCCGAGCGGATCGGAAGCGTCGATATTGCTTGCTCCGGTAGTGAGGCGCGTCGGATCCTCGCTGTATGCCAAGTCGTTGAGCTCGCCTACGAAGGCGGTCGGATTGTCGCCGTAGGTCTTCAGCTCGTTGAAGAGCCCCCAGAAGCATATTGAGGGATGATTGTAATGCTGGCGTATGAGCTCGGTAAGCTGCTGCCGGCCGTTGGCGCGGAATTCATCGCTGGCCGTATATCCCCGGTCGAGGTAGCCGCCGGGACCGACGAACGGTATCTCGGCCCAGACTACGATGCCTCCACGATCCATCTGACTGTAGATCTCCTCGGCCTGCGGATAATGCGCGAGCCTGACGGTCGTAGCGCCGATCTCCCTGATTATCCCGGCATCCTCGCGGTGATGTTCGGGCAGGAGAGCGTTGCCGCGCTCGGCGCGGTCCTGATGGCGGCACACGCCGCGCAGCGGATAGTGGCGTCCGTTGAGCATGAAGCCACGGTCGGGATCGACGCTGAACCAACGGAGTCCCAGAGGCTCGGTCACGGCATCGGTCACCCGGCCATCGGCATCGGTCACCGTCGCAGTGGCCTCGTACATGAACGGATCGCGCCGGCCGTCCCATAGCCGCGGATTGCTGACCGTGAGATCCACCTTCACCCTCACCGCAGAGCCGGGGGCGCACTCGAAGCGTCCTACTCCCTCGGCCACGGTCTTGAATCCGTCGGTGACGGCGATGCTGACGGTGCCGGCGGCCGGAGCCGTGCCGCTGTTGTCCACCACCACGGTAGCCTCCACGTCGCCCCGCTCGCGGCTCACGCTCTTCTGAGTCAGATAGACCCCTTTCGACCCGAAGTCGCCGAGGCTTATGTGAAGCGGATCGAGCGTATAGAGCCACACGTCGCGGTAAAGCCCTCCATACATGTTGAAATCGCCCACGAGAGGCATCACATCCATATCCGACGCATTGTCCACCCTCACCGTCAGCAGATTGTCGGCATCCTCCCGGAGCAGACCGGTGATGTCGGCCGCAAAGGCGCCGTAGCCACCCTTGTGGGTCGCGGCAAGGCGCGAGTTGACCCATACGCCGGCATTCTGGTTGGCCCCCTCGAAGCGGAGTATCACGCGACGTCCCTTCCACGACGGATCGTATTTCAGACGCTTCTCGTAGACACCCGTCGTGCGGCGGTAGGCCGGATCGCCCGAAAGTGCGTCGGAGGCATTCCAGGTGTGGGGAAGATCCACACGCTCCCCCTTGCCGCTCACCTGGCTGGCGAAACGGAAGGTCCAGTCATCGTTGATACGGCGGGCGTTGCGGTCATCCTGCGCCGACAGAGAAGCCGGCGACATTACCATTACTGAAAACAAGGCCACTGCTATAATCCGAACCAACCGGGCAACTGATTTCATGTCGATAGATTTTTATCGGGGTATTAGAGCAAAATTATTTGCAAATTTACTAAATTTGAGGCGTATTTGCAGCATGTACGCCCCCGCAAGTGTATCGGTCTTGCGAGCGTATAAAACCAACCCCACCCGACAATGCACTATTTCCTTTCGGCCGGCGAAGCGTCCGGCGACCTGCATGCCTCAGCCCTCATCGCAGCCATCAGAGCGCTTGACCACGAGGCACGTTTCACCTTTCTGGGCGGCGACCTCATGGCAGATGCGGCCGGCATCGGCCCGCTTATCCACTACCGACGCATGGCATTCATGGGATTCAGCGAGGTGCTCCGCCATCTCCCCGAGGTGCTGACCAACCTGCGCACTGCCCGCGGGGCGCTCGGACGCGAGCGGCCGTCGTGCCTCATCCTCGTCGACTACCCGAGCTTCAACCTCAAGCTCGCCGCCCATGCCCGCACTCTCGGCATACCGGTCTACTGGTATATCGCCCCGAAAGTATGGGCCTGGAAGGAGTATCGTGTGAAAGATATCAGGCGCCTCGTGCGCCGGGTGCTGTCGATACTGCCGTTCGAAGTGGATTTTTTCAGGCGGCATGGCATCGACGTCAGCTACGTCGGCAATCCGTCGCTTGAGGAGATCGACGCACGGCTCGTCAGGCGTCCGTCGGCCGACGAGATCCGGCGCTCGGCCGGCATCACAGGCGACAGGCCGCTGCTTGCGCTCGTTCCCGGAAGCCGGCGCGGCGAAATACGCAACAATCTCCCCGTCATGCAGTCTGTGGCGGCTCTCCATCCGGAGCTGCAGCCCATAGTGGCCGGAGCGCCCGGTATCGACCGGGACTTCTACGCACAGTTCACATCATATCCCGTAGTGGAAGATCTGACATTCCGCCTCATGGCCGCCGCCGAAGCGGCGCTCGTCACCTCAGGCACCGCCACACTCGAGTGCGCCCTTGCGGGCACCCCGCAGGTGGTCTGCTACCGTGCCAACGGTTCACGTCTCTCCTACTGGCTCATGAGCCGCGTGATCCACACCCGCTACGTGTCGCTCCCCAATCTCATCGCCGACGCCCCGGTGATCCCCGAAATGCTCCTACACCACTGCAACACGGCCGAGGTCGACGACTGTCTGTCCGACATTCTCCCCGGAGCGCCCGGACGACGCCGGCAGCTCGACGGCTACGCCGAGATACGCCGCCGCCTCGGCACAAACAGAGCCGCCTCCACCGCTGCGGCGGAGATCCTCAGCGATCTTGAAGAACTTTACAGACAGAACAACGCAAAATCATAACTATGGACATTCCATCCCTCCACCTCCCTCCTCTGCCCTCCTCCGGCCCCGTGAGAATCCTCTTCATATGCCTCGGGAATATATGCAGGTCGCCGGCCGCCCAGGGCATGATGCAGTCTACGGTCGACGAGCGCGGCCTCACAGGATCCTTTCTGATCGACTCTGCCGGCACAGGCGGGTATCATATCGGATCGCTCCCCGATCAGCGCATGAGGGCCCATGCACGGCGCCGTGGGCTGATCCTTGACCATCGCTGCCGCCAGGTGAGTGAATCTGATTTCGCCGACTTCGATATAATCATAGGCATGGACGCCTCGAATGTGGCCGACCTGCGCCGGCTCGCCCCCACGCCCGAAGCGATGGCCAAAGTGATGCCGATGTCGGCATTCTTCGCCCTCGCCACCCGTTATGACTACGTACCCGACCCATATTACGAGGGCGCAGAGGGATTCGAGCTTGTGCTCGATCTCCTTGCTGACGCCACACTCAACCTGCTCGACACAGTCATGGCCGCCCGCTGCGCGACCGACTGACACCGGCGGCTGACAGCCCGGCCATGGGCGGCATGCGACGATAAGCTACCGGCCCGTTAACGACAAAAGCGGCGCGCCCTGAGGGCACGCCGCTGATTGTTTATCCTTATGAGGGACTGATTACTTGTTCTCGACGATGGTCACTGCGCGGTCGAGCTGCACAGCCTTCTCACCGAGGTCGGTGAGGTTGCCGTTGTCAACAGTAGCGTTGAGCTGGCTCTCAGCAACGCCGAAGCGTACGAGCTGACGCTGAACGCCGTTTACACGGGCGTGACGCAGACGGGTATTGATTGCGTCGGTGCCGGTGTAGTTGTCGGCCCAGCCGGTGAGGGTGTAAGTCTTGCCGCTCTCCTTCATCACCGATGCAACGGCGCGGAGCACGTTGACCTCACGGGTCGAAAGGCTTGATTTGCCGATGGGATAGTAGATGGTGGTCAGGGGCACAGCGGGGCACTCAACCTTCTCCACGGGGCGGTTCAGGCAGTCCTGAAGCTGACGCTCCAGATCAGCGATGCGGGCGTTGGCAGCCTGGAGGCGAGCCTCGATAGCGCTGCAGTCGGGAACTTCGGGGCAAACCGGAACAACGGGAGCGTCCCAGGTGCGCTTGTTGAAGTTGTAGGTAACACCTACGTAAGCCTGCAGGTCACCTACAGTCTTCTTCTCGAACTTAACAGTTTCCTGCGGGCCGTCGAAAGTGCTGAAACGCACGTCGAGGAAGAGCTGTACAGCCTTCGATACGTTGAAAGAGTTGATCCAGCCTGCGCGGAGCGAAGTGTTGAAGTTGTGGGCGTTTTTCCACTCGCCATCGAGGTAAGCGGTTGTCCAGTATGCACCTCCGCCGAAATAAACGGTAGAGTTGTAGATGCGATCGGGACGATAGCCACACCACCAGTTGGTGAGGTTGATCATAACGTCGCCTACTGCGCCGAATTCGTTGAATTTCTGCTTCCAGTAACGGTTATCATAACGTACATCATGCCAGACGGGAACCTCTGAAAGGCCCTTCATCTGCATGTAGTTGCCACCGATACGGAGACCGATTATAGGCGAGAACCACTTGCCGACATAGATTGATGCGGCAGGCGCAAGTCTCTTGCCAAGACCCTCTTTCGAGTCAAACTTGGAGAACATTACACCTACGCCACCTTCACCGGTCACGAACCAATTGTTGGAGAAGCGATTGAACAGGTAACCCTGAGAAGGATCCTGCACCGTCTGAGGTGCTTCCTGTGCAAAGGCTGATGCGCCGAAAAGCATGGCGCAAGCAAGGCCTAAAATACTTCTTTTTAGCATAGCTTTTTGTGATGTTGATTAAAATGAAACGTGTAATTCAAATGCAAAGTTAATTAATTTTTTCTAATAATTAACGATGCCCTCGAATTTTGATTAAAATATATACACTGACGTGATTTCTTCAATTATTTTCCGAGAACCGCTTTCACGCGCTCAAGCACCGCCTGAGGAGTGAAGCCGAATTTTTCGTCGAGCACTTTGTAAGGTGCCGATGCGCCGAAGCGGTCAAGCCCGTAGACATATCCGCCTACACCGACTACCTCGCGCAGCGTAGAAGGGAGGCCGGCCGTGAGACCAAACACCTGCACCCCGGCCGGGATACAGCTCCGACGGTACTCTTCGGGCTGGTCGAGGAATATGCCGATCGAGGGCACCGAAACCACCTGGACCCTGATACCTTCAGCTTCCAGAAGCACCGCCACATCGCAGAGGAGCGACACCTCCGATCCGTTGCCCACCAGGACAACATCAGGATTGTCAGCACGACGCACGACGTATCCGCCTTTCTTCATCTGGAGCGCCTCCTCATAGCGGTCAGATCCCATGGCCTTGATATCGGGCACATCCTGACGGGTAAAGATCAGAGCAGTGGGAGTGAACTTATTCTCCATAGCCATCTCCCATGCTATCGTGGCTTCCGCGCTGTCGGCCGGACGGAGCACCATCATCGAACGCCGGCCGTTGATATTGTGGAGCTCTTCGAGCAGACGCATCTGGGCCTCGTGTTCCACAGGCTCATGAGTCGGGCCATCCTCGCCAACGCGGAAAGCATCGTGAGTCCACACATACTTCACCGGAAGCTCCATCAGAGCGGCCATCCTTACGGCCGGCTTCATATAGTCGGAGAAGACGAAGAATGTGCCGCAGGCTGCTATCAGCCCTCCGTGGAGAGCGATACCGTTCATTATCGAAGCCATTGTCAGCTCCGCTACGCCCGCATGGAGGAACGCTCCGCTGAAGTCGCCTGGAGCGAACGCGCCCGTCTGCTTGAGGAAAGCCTCGGTCTTGTCGGAATTGGCAAGATCGGCGCTCGAAACGATCATATTCTTCACCTTTTTGCCGAGCTCCGTCAGCACGTCGGCCGATGCCGTGCGGGTAGCCACATTGGCCTTGTGCACGATAGCCCGGTAATCGATATGCGGCAGACGTCCCTCGATAAAGCCACGGAGCTGCTCCGCCTTCTCGGGATTGGCCTCTGCCCATGCCTTCTCCTCGCTGCGTCGGCGAGCCACGATCTCGCGGAGCTCCTGACGGCGGGCGTCATAAAGACGTTTCACCTCCTCGCGGATCACCCAGGGATTCTTCGGATCACCGCCGAGATTTTCTATGGTCTTGTCGACATCGGCCCCGCTCTTGCTCAGCGGCTGCCCGTGAGTGGAGCATTTGCCTTCGAAGTTTGATCCGTCGGCCGTCACACAGCCGCGGCCCATCACGGTATTGCCTATGATGAGCGTAGGTTTGTGTCGCTCGGCCTGCGCCTCGCGCAGAGCGTCGGCAAGCGCCTCGGGATCGGTACCGTCGCACTCTATTACGTGCCAGTGCCATGCGCGGTATTTTGCGGCATAATCTTCGTTGTCCACCGCATCCACGTCGGTCGAGAGCTGCACCTTGTTGCTGTCGTAGAACATTATCAGATTGCTAAGCCCCAGATAGCCTGCTATACGTCCGGCGCCCTGCGAGATCTCCTCCTGGATGCCTCCGTCGGAGATAAAGGCATAGGTCTTGTGCTGTATCCAGTCGCCGAAGCGCTCTGCGAGGAAACGCTCCGCTATAGCGGCTCCTACAGCCATCGTATGGCCCTGGCCGAGCGGTCCGGAGGTGTTTTCGACGCCTCTCTGCGGATTAAGCTCGGGATGTCCTGGCGTCACACTTCCCCACTGGCGGAACTGCTGCAGCTCCTCCATGGTATAGTTTCCCGTCAGAGCCAGCACGCCATACAGCATCGGCGACTGGTGTCCCGGGTCGAGAAAGAACCGGTCACGGGCTATCCATGTAGGATCGTCGGGATCAGTCACGAGAAACTGTGAGTAGAGCACATTGACGAAGTCGGCTCCGCCCATCGATCCACCGGGATGACCCGATTTGGCCTTTTCGACCATCGCTGCGGCAAGCACCCTGATATTATTGGCGGCCGCGTCCATTGTCTTTCTGTCCATATCTTCTGATATCGGTATGTTCGGTTTCGAGCCACAAAGTTACTCAAACCCCTCCACAATTGCAAATAATTGTCAAAAACATCCCTTTAATATCAGTATAAACATTGATACAAGGCCACACATACCCTACTCCCGCTCCCGAGAATTCAGTCGATCACCAAATACAGAATCCCGGGCGGAGCAGCGGGCTCCGTCCGGGATCGTAAAGTCATCAGATGAGATCAGCTGAAGATCAGTCGGCCACCGGGATGTCGGTATTGACGTTCTTCGAACCGATAAGAGCATAGTAAAGGATGTAGACTGCGCAGCCCAGCGGAACGAAGTAGCTTATCAGGTAGTTGCAGGAGAAGTCGGCCACCCATGCCTGTATGGCGACCATCACGGCACAGCCGAACACCATTGTCATGAATGCGCCCGAAGCGATGGCGGTGTATTTACCGAGACCTTCTACGGCCATATTGAAGATGCCGCCCCACATAACGGACGTGCAGAGGCCTACGAGGATGAATGCGAATATGCCTACCGGCACCTCGGCCCAGATCATCTCAAGTTTAGCCCAGTCGACGCCGGGGATATTGACGAGCCAGCTCTGCGGAGCGAACATGCCGAAAAGTATCAGCACGATGGCGGCAGTGGAAGCTACGGTGATCATCTGCTTCGAGGACACCTTCGAGCCGATGGCTCCGCCGACAAAACGGCCCACGAGCATCATCAGCCAGTAGACGGCCACGATCAGGCCTACGATGCCGGCATCCATGCCCATACCGGGAGTCACTGCGTCGGGAGCAGCTGTCAGATACTGAAGAATATAGGTAGGCACGCCCACCTCGATACCCATATACAGGAAGATGGCGAGAATACCGAGCTTGAAGTGGCGGAACGAGAATGCGCTGTATTTGTCCTTCTGACCCGGAGCGAGCTTCTTGGCGTGCTCCTTCTCCTCGATCTTCTTGAGATCGGCACGTTCGGGCTCGTCGATCTTGGTGAAGAGGATCACCACGAAAGCTATGATGAAGATACCGCCGGCGATGAAGAGAGCCGGAGTGGCGTCGCTCACCGTAGCCTTTGTGGCGTCGGCGATCAGTGCGCCCATGATAATGTATACGGCCACAGCAGCAGCGCTGTTGAATACTCCACCGATCTGTATCAGCTGGTTGCCCTTGTTGCCACCGCCACCGAGGATGTTAAGCATAGGATTGACTACAGTATTGAGCATGCACATGCAGAGGCCGCCGATGAATGCGCCGACGAGATATACGGCGAATGCCGCGCCACGCATGCTCTCCCAGCCGCTCATCCACTGCACAAAGATGCCTACTATGCCGACCACGAGGGCTATCAGGGCTGTTTTCTTATATCCTACTTTCTTGAGAAGCATGCCGGCGGGGATACCCATCAGCAGATAGGCTATGAAGTTGCCATAGTTGCCGATCTGGGCCTCCAGATTGCTTGCACCGAACTGGTTTTTCACAATGACGGCCATCGGCGAACACAGGTTGGTCACGAAAGCGATCATCGCAAACAGGGCTATCATCACGATGATGGCGCCCCATTGTTTTGTCTCTTTGCTCATAATTGATGTGGTATTGATTTGTTTATTAATTAGTCAGGTATTAACGTAGACAGTCATCTGCGGCAGCAGGCCGGCCTTGACGGTTTTCATGGCATCTGCGGCAAAAACTTGTCAAAGTTAACCATTTTTTTGTTTTCCACCTCTACTTCAGCGTATTTTTTTGCTTCGGGGCTGCCGATTACCGCTCCCCGAAGATATCAGTACCTATTCTGACCATCGTGCTGCCCTCTTCCACCGCGAGCCGGCGGTCATGGCTCATACCCATGCTTACTGTGTCGAAAAAGGGCTGCCCTGCGGCGACGTTTTCCTTCAGAGTGTCGAAACAACGGCGGATGGCTCTGAAGTCATCGCGCACCCTCTGTTCGTCATCGGTATTCGACGCCATCCCCATTACGCCGCGCAACCGCAGTCCGGGCATATGGATAGCCTCGGCTGCCGCCGACGCCATCTCTTCAGGCAGAAATCCAGTTTTGGTTTCCTCGCGGGCCACATGCACCTGAAGCAACACGTCGATTACCCGCCCGGCTTTCAAAGCCGCATCGCCGACAGCCTTAAGGAGCCGCATTGAGTCGATGCTC
>CALHWU010000167.1 GCA_938039795.1 uncultured Muribaculaceae bacterium | reverse complement strand
CGGGGAAGATCTGAGAATATACGTTCTTCGAGCGCGCCGTCGGCATGACGCACCATAAGGCGGCATGCATCGCGCTGGGCCAGAGGATGACGTGCTATGAGACTGTCGGGCAAAGGATAGTCGAAATCATCGATCGATATAAGTCGGGGATCTGTCATTGTCATAATATTTTGATGCAAAATTAGCGAAAAGGCTTCGAATAACATCTGCCGGGCGTCATATTACTTGAGCCTGAGAATGCCGATGACCTACAAAAAGCCACATAATCAGCCATCACAGCGCAAAAAAAACTCTCTACATTTGGCCAAACCACGGGAAAAGCGTAACTTTGCAGCCGAATTCGTAATCTCTGGCAGGACATGCAGCCTGGCCATATTGCGACTAATATGTTAACATTTTAATTAAAACGATCACAATGGATTTAATTAAAGTTGTCGAGGAAGCTTATGCTACCGGCAAGAAACATCCCGAATTCGGCCCCGGCGACACCATCACCGTGGCATACCGCATCAAAGAGGGTAACAAAGAGCGTATCCAGCAGTATCGCGGTGTGGTAATCCGTATTTCGGGCGACGGCGACAAGAAGCGGTTCACCGTCCGCAAAATGAGCGACAATATCGGCGTGGAGCGTATCTTCCCCATCGAGTCGCCGTTTATCGACTCTATCACCGTCAACAAGTATGGCAAGGTGCGTCGCGCCAAACTTTACTACCTCCGCGGCCTGACCGGCAAGAAGGCCCGCATCAAGGAGCGCCGCGTCAACGTAGCGAAGTAAAGACATCGCCATCACGACAAAAAACATCCGGGCAGTCCCGGGGATTTATCCCCCGACTGCCCGGCTTTGTTTTACAGGATTATTTCTTCTCAAGCTTCGGCCTCCGCTTCGGGAGCGATGAGCTTGTAGCCCTTGCCGTGGATGTTGATGATCTCGATTGACTGATCGTCACGCAGATGCTTACGGAGCTTCGTGATATAGACGTCCATCGAACGGGCGTTGAAGTAGTTGTCGTCGATCCAGATAGTCTTGAGGGCGAAGTTACGCTCCAGTATCTCGTTGACATGAGCGCAGAGCAGGCTCAGGAGTTCCGACTCCTTGGTGGTCAGTTTCGTCATCTTGTCACCGATCATAAGGGTCTGTTTCTGTGTATCGAACGTAAACTTGCCGATCTTATACATCGTGATTTCCTTGCCCTTCTTGCCTTTTACGCGACGGAGTATGGCCTCAATTCTGAACACGAGCTCCTCCATCGAGAACGGTTTGGTGATATAGTCGTCGGCGCCGATCTTGAAGCCTTCAAGAATATCTTCTTTGATTGATTTCGCGGTCAGGAAGATGATAGGCACTTCCGAATTGACCGTGCGGATTTCCTGTGCGAGCGCGAAACCGTCCTTCTTGGGCATCATCACGTCAAGCACACACAAGTCGTATTTACCTTTCAGGAAGGCCTTGTAACCACTTTCGCCATCAGCGAAGAGATCGGCATTGTAGCCTTTGGCCTGCAGGTATTCACGGAGGAGCATTCCGAGATTCTCGTCGTCCTCACAGAGCAGTATACGCAGTCGTTCTTCCATAATATATAATATTTATGTGTTGATATTCATCGTTTGGCGAGGGGCAGAGTGATTATGAAACGAGTACCCTGGCCGAGCTCGCTCTCTACTGTAATCTGTCCTCCCAGCTCCCCTACCATTTTGTTGACGTAGGCCAGGCCTAGGCCGAAGCCTTTTACGTCATGGAGATTGCCGGTAGGCACTCTATAAAATTTCTCGAATATTTTTTTCAGATCCTCGCGGCGGATGCCGATGCCGTTGTCAGCGACAGTCACTTCAAGACGTCCGCCGGTCACATCCCTGGTGCTGACGGTCAGCCTCAAGGGCTCGTCTTCCCGGCGATATTTCACGGCGTTGTCGAGCAGATTGAATATGACGTTGGTAAAGTGCATTTCATCCACATGTATAATCGACTGCTCCGCTCCGAGCACGGCCTCTATATGTCCGCCATATTTCTCCACCTTGATCTTGAATGTATGGATAATATTCTCTACAATCGCGTTAGCATCCACGTCCTGTAGCTTGAGAGTTGCTCTCTGACGTTCGAACATCGACATCTGAAGCACTTTCTCCACCTGGAAGCGAAGCCGTTTTGTCTCGTCGTTGATCACGTTGGAGATATGCTCAAGCATGTTGGGCGACTTACGCACCGACGTGTCGTTGAGCATCTGGGCGGCGAGAGATATGGTGGATATCGGCGTCTTGAACTCATGGGTCATGTTGTTGATGAAGTCGTTTTTCATGTCGGTAAGTTTCTTCTGGCGGAAAGTCAGATATATCGTTATGACAAAGACCACAAGCAACACGAACGTCATGATGAACGCCGGTATTATATAGTTGAGCGACGACATTATGTAGTCGCGCTTGGTGGGGAAATAGACCTTGAGATAATACATCAGGTTGCGGGTATCGTTTGGGAAGAGCGTCTGTACAAACATGTTGTCGTTGCCTACCTGTTCGGGATTGTATCCCGACGACCGGTAGACATTGGCGCCCTGACGGTTGACTACGGCGAACTCAAACGGCAGTTCGAGACCGTTGTTGGCCAGCTCCATCTTAAGATATGTCGCCACCTTGCCTGAATCGGCCCTCTCTGCTATCGGCCGTGTGCTCGACTGGCTTATCATGCGGAGTATCACCTCATTCATCAGAGTGCGCTGCTTGAGATACTGCTCCTGAAGGATCTCATGGGTGGATCGCTGCCGCGGAGCCAGATTGACAGTGGGATCGAGAGCGTTAAGATCACCCTGCAGAGTAAGGGCGCCTTTCTTGCCCTCGGGAGTGGTGAACGAATACTGTATGCCCCCCTGCTCACCCGATGCCGACGAGTAACGCGGTAGCACTGAAGTTTCTATCCGGGCCACGTCGTCCTCGAGAAAATACTGCGTCTCGTCCTGCTCCAGATTGCCTGTCACAGCATAAAGAGAGCGTTTCACTCCTTCGGCGAACTGATCATCGCGCATACGCAGTATGTTCTTCATGTACATGACCTGTACATAGAGAAGCCCTGCGAACGTGAGAGCCATGATGATGGTGATTGCCCAGATTGTAGATTTCTTCATATTATAAATGACAACCTATGACGGATGCCGCTATTTTTTGTATTTATTATGTTAACGCCTGAAAGGGCATAATTGTTATCGGAGCATAAAAAAAGTCAAGGCGCCCGTTTTAACAATTCACCCCAAAATTAACACTTAAATGTGAAAAGTGCAAATTTCATGATAAAAAACTACGCCGCACAGCCTCTTTTGGCTATGCGGCGCAGTGATCTTTCAGAAATTCTATCGGTTCAGATCAATTTTCAGCCACAGGATTTTCGGCAAGCGGATGCTCATCGTCCTGCTCTACATAATGATTGCCTTTCGGCAAAGTATGTCCGAGCAGGATGAAACCGAGGATGCCCGAAATAAGCGAACCGACGACAATACCCAGCTTGGCGTGATTGAGGAGATCAGCTCCATGCACTCCCATTCCGGCAAACGACAGATTGGCGATGAAAAGAGATACTGTAAAACCGATACCGCCGAGCATTGCCACAGACATCATCATCTTCCAGTTGGCCCGGAGAGGCATGGGGGCAAGGTGCAGTTTGACGGTCAGCCACGAGAATAGGAATATGCCCAGGCATTTGCCTATGACGAGACCGCATATGATCGCAAGAGAAATGCCTTCGACTATAGATGCCGGATCAAGATTGAGGAGGAATATGCCGGCATTGGCGAATGCAAACAGGGGCACAATGAAATTATTGACCACCGGATGGAGCGAGTCCTCAAGATCCTGAAGCGGCGAGATCACCTTGTCGGATGCATATTCGATCTTCTTCAGCCAGTCCATCTGCTCCCGGTTGAGAATACTCGACTTATCAAGCCTTTCGTCATCTTCATGCTTGAAATGGGCTATCGACGAACGAATTATCTTTACATATCTCCTGGGCTTGAACACCGGCGAAGCAGGCACGCAGAAAGCCACCAGCACGCCGGCAATAGTCGGGTGAACACCCGAATTGAGAAACAGAAACCACACACACCCGCCTATACCGAGATAAAAAATCTTACTCTTGATATGCATGACGCTGCCGAGAAGCAATACTCCGAGAAGCGCTGCAGCATATATCAGAAGCATGTATTCGATATGCGAGGAATAGAACGCCGCTATGACGATGATACCGCCGATATCGTCGACCACAGCCAGAGTGGTCAGAAATATCTTGAGAGAGATAGGCACTCTTGATCCGAGCATGGCCAGCACTCCAAGCGAGAAGGCTATGTCGGTAGCCATAGGTATGGCCGAGCCACCCACGTAATCAGTGCCCTTCGAAAGCATATAATATATGCCGACAGGCACAAGCATGCCTCCTATGGCGCCCATGATCGGCAACAGGGCCTGTTTGAACGAAGAAAGCTCACCGACGAGCACCTCGCGCTTTATCTCAAGGCCTATTGAGAAGAAAAATATGGCCATCAGGGCGTCGTTGATGAATTCAAGCATATTCATCGGCTCGCCACCGTGGGAGAACAGATTGAAATCCCCGATCTGAAGCCGCACCTCGTGCTCCCAAAAATCAAAATAATAATGGTTTATGGCCGGAATATTGGCCACTACCATAGCAAGGATGGTGGCTACGATCAATATATTGCCGCCTGTAGCATGACGGCGTATGGCCTGTCGGGCCGCGAAAAAGGGAGCGTGGTGCTCACTTTCCACAATGTTGTTGTCTTCGCTTGTCATTTGGTTAGGTCATTGACGAGGAGAGTAGTTGGCACAAATAAATTAATCCATGTATCACACAGGAACGGCGTGGCTTCAGTCAAGTTTAAGCACCGCCAGGAAAGCTTTCTGAGGCACCTCTACGGAACCTATCTGTTTCATGCGCTTTTTGCCTTTTTTCTGTTTTTCAAGAAGCTTTCGTTTTCGGGAGATATCGCCGCCGTAACACTTCGCCGTGACATCCTTTCTGACTGCCTTGATAGTCTCGCGGGCAATGATCTTCGCCCCTATCGCCGCCTGAATCGCTATATCGAACTGTTGACGGGGTATCAGTTCCTTTAGTTTCTCACACATGCGGCGTCCGAAAGTCACGGCGTTGTCGGCATGTGTGAGTGTCGACAATGCATCGACACTTTCACCGTTAAGCAGTATATCAAGCTTGACGAGTTTCGACTCGCGGAAATCATGCAGATGATAGTCAAACGAAGCATAACCTTTCGATATACTCTTGAGCTTGTCGTAGAAATCTATGACGATTTCTCCCAGAGGCATATCGAAAGTCATCTCCATGCGGTTGCCGGATATGTATTCCTGTTTGACCAGAATGCCGCGTTTTGACAGACAAAGCGTCATGATCGGCCCGATAAAATCAGCCACGGTGATTATGG
>CALHWU010000166.1 GCA_938039795.1 uncultured Muribaculaceae bacterium | reverse complement strand
CGAGGCTGATGCCAGAGAGCAATGCGTCTGTCACACTGGCGAGTCTGCCCTCGAAAAAACGACGCATGACGGCCAAGCCCGAGAAAGCGTTGCTTGACTATCTGACGACTAACTATCCGACGATGAAGTTTGAAAGTGCCGGAGTCATCAACGACGCCGTCGAGTTTTCGCACGTCCACGGGATGCACCGCTTCGATCTCATAATCGTGCCTAACAAGAAGAAGAATATCTTCAGCCGCTTCTTCAATCCGGGCGTCGCACACAAAGTACTGTTCCAGACAGATATACCGATGCTGGTAATACCTGTCTGAAATACAAATTCTAATATCTTTTCGGGAAAAGCCTGTCAATCAAATCGCTGCGATGAAGACGTTTAAGCGATTTTATTATTTCGGGCCTGTAGGTGCGGTCATACCAGAAGAAATAACGGCGCTGGGCGAGTTTCTCTTCGGGTGTCACGGCCGTGAAGATTTTCTCGCCCGTATAGGGATGGTAGCCTGTATAATATATTTCGGGCGCGACAGTCATGGGCGTCGGAGTGAAATCCTGCACCTGCTCGAGATGGAAATTAAGCTGTTTGGTGTGGCCGGAGGAAGTCTCCACGAATTATTGAATGACTATGAGGACTATATGCGAACTCGGCGCATAACAATCTGGGACAGAAATCATCCTCGTTTTGCGAATCTGCGAAAAATGTGTGCCGATCGCAATGATACAGCATTTTATAGAGCTTTGGCCGATAGGCTAAATGATGAAGAACTGTGCAATCTGATGCTGACACTTATAAATCAGTCAGTATCGATGCTCAATAAGATGATTGATCTCGTAAAAGCCGATTTTCTTAAAAGCGGCGGAATTAAGGAACAGATGTATGCGGCTCGTGTAAACTATCGTCAAGGCAGCAATTATAAAAAATAAAGTATGGCGACCCCATCAACTGATTGTAGTTCAGCGGGGGCGGATGGTGATGGTGTCGCCGGGGAGATCGATGGTGATGGAGGGGTGAGAGGTGATGGTGTCGGCCGCGACGGAATCAGCTGAGATCTTTTTTATGGAACCGGATGCATGCTTGTCGGCAGGGGCTGATGCCGTTTTGCGGCGTTTGGGGCGCAGGAAGTTGAACATGTTGTCGAAGTCGCGCTTGAACACCACGCCGACTCCCTGAGTGGTCAGCGCCGAGCGGAGATAGTAGTTGCGGTCGTTATAGCGGTTGTAGGCCTTGAGGCGCAGCGTGCCGGTGCGGTTGAGGAGGTACTCGATGTCGAAGTCGCCGATAAAGGTATTTGAGTTCATTGCTTTATCGCGGTATCCGAAGTTGCCGTTGAGAAGCAGGCGGTTGTTGAGCAGGTTGCTCGACAGTGCCAGATCGACCTCCACGTCGGAGAAGTCGCCGCGGTCCGACCGGATATTGGGAGCTATGCTCCAGTTGTCGCTAAGCTGTCCGAGGATCGAACTGAGCTGCGACGATATGGTCGATGATGCCACCGACACGAATTCATTGCCTCGGGTGGCGTTCATATAGTCTGGTGTATAGAATCGATTGAGGGCCAGCAGGTAGATGATCTGACGGTTCATCATGTCTTCGGTGCTGACGATCGATCTCACCTTGCGGTAGGTGTCGGACGCGAGTGTCGGGAACTCGAGATCGAAGGATATGTCGGG
>CALHWU010000165.1 GCA_938039795.1 uncultured Muribaculaceae bacterium | reverse complement strand
GCAGCCGTCGATGGCGATATTGCCGCGTAGGACAGCCAGACCGCCGTCCTTTACATAGGCATGCTCCATATCGCGTATGCAACCGGCTGTCCGGTCGGTATCGAGATCGGAATAACAGGTCATCTGTGATCCGAGCTGAGTGGTGCGTCGGTGCGCGGGCGCGCTTTTCCACAGTTCATCGGCACGATCGGTATAATGTCGGCCTCCGATAGCCCACCGGTCGATTGCCTCGCCAAGGGTAAGCCCGTCGACACGTCTCACAGACGTGTCCACCAGTCCCCCTTTGGCAAGCTCTCCCATTATCGACAGGATTCCACCCGCACGGTCTACGTCCTCTATATGATAATGGGAATTAGGAGCGACTTTGCAGAGCACCGGAGTGCGTCGCGACAGTGCGTCGATATCGGCGATCGTGAAGTCAGCTCCCGCTTCGTTGGCCACTGCAAGCAGGTGAAGCACCGTATTGGTGGAGCCTCCCATGGCTATGTCGAGCGTCATGGCGTTGAGCATTGCCTGCCGGGTGGCTATATTGCGCGGCAACACCGATTCGTCGCCGTCGCGATAATATCGGTACGTGTTGTCCACTATCTGGCGGGCGGCATCCTTGAAAAGCTGACGGCGGTTGACATGAGTGGCAAGCACCGTGCCGTTGCCCGGCAGGGCAAGGCCGATCGCTTCGTTGAGCGAATTCATGGAGTTGGCTGTGAACATGCCAGAGCAGCTGCCGCAAGTCGGACATCCGTTCCGTTCCAGATCGGCCACAGCCTCGTCACTGACCGTCAGGTCGGCCGAATCTATCATTATGTCTATCAGATCCACAGCCTTTCCACCTGATTCACCGGCCTCCATCGGCCCTCCGCTTACGAAAATTGCCGGGATATTCAGCCGCATCGCAGCCATGAGCATGCCCGGTGTCACTTTGTCGCAGTTGGAGATGCACACCATAGCGTCGGCCTTGTGGGCATTGACCATGTATTCCACCGAGTCAGCTATCAGATCGCGCGATGGCAACGAGTAAAGCATTCCGTCGTGGCCCATGGCTATTCCGTCGTCGATGGCGATGGTATTGAATTCAGCCGCGAAGCATCCGAGCTTTTCTATCTCCTGCTTTACGGTCTGACCTATTTCGTGAAGATGCGTGTGCCCCGGGACAAACTGTGTGAATGAATTGACCACAGCTATGACCGGACGCCCTATCATCTCCTCTTTCATGCCATTGGCACGCCACAAAGCTCTTGCGCCGGCCATACGTCGACCCGACGTGCTGGCATCGCTGCGCAGCCTATGGCTGAAATGCTGATGTTCCATTGTAGTACGTTTCTATGTGAATCACGCGCGTATTGCGCCTCAGATAAAATCCTTTTTTGCACTCTGCATGTAAGTTTCGCAAAATTAGCTGAAATCGATTCGTTAACCAAACAAATGCACATTTTTCTTCAATTTATGCATCAGAAAAATGCTCAACAGCATATTTCTGATGACTAATGAATACGGCGGAGCCATTCCTGATGGGACTGCTCCGCCGATGATCATTCAGTATCCGGGATGAGGTCAGTGTCTGTATCGACGCTCACTCCTCATTACCTCTGTTTTTGGCTTTGTTTTTGGATTTAGTGGCCGACGAATCTATATCTTTCTCCTCTTTAAGATCTATTTCGTTGCCCTTGGCGTCAAGCACCCTGTACTGGAGATACGCCAGGCTCTGGTCAGGACGCACGCTGAATTTCTTTCCCGTCTCCATACGCCAGCGCCTGAAGGTCGATATCAGCCCTTTTTTAAGATAGGCGTCAACAAACGGATGGACATACATAGTGAATCCGGTCTGATTAAGCTCTCCGACGAGATAATCGATCTTTTCGCGGAGCAGATCGGTAAAGAGCAGCGAAGGCTGCACTTTTCCCTTGCCGAAACATGACGGACACTCTTCTGTAGTAGTGATGTCAAGAGCCGGGCGCACACGCTGGCGCGTGATCTGCATGAGTCCGAACTTGGAGAGCGGCAGTATATTGTGACGCGCACGGTCAGTCGCCATTATTTCCCGCATGTGCTCGTAGAGCGTCTGGCGGTGTTCGGCTTTGGCCATATCTATGAAATCAATGACGATAATGCCGCCCATGTCGCGCAGACGAAGCTGTCGGGCAATCTCGTCGGCAGCCCTGAGATTTACTTCGAGTGCGTTTGTTTCCTGGTCGGCGGCAGCCTTTGACCGGTTGCCAGAGTTGACGTCGATCACGTGCAAAGCCTCAGTATGCTCTATGATGATGTATGCGCCGCTCTTGAACGACACCGTCTTGCCAAACGACGATTTGATCTGTCGGGTGATACCGAAATGATCGAAAATCGGTTCGGGCTTCTGGTAGAGCTGCACTATCGAACTGCGGTCGGGCGCTATAAGATTGACATATTTCGAAATCTGAGAATATACGTCGGGATCATTGACGTGGATACTCTCGAAGTCGCGATTGAAGATATCGCGGAGCACTCCGACTATACGGCTCTCCTCTTCAAAAATCAGCGACGGAGCCGTGGCGCACTGCGCGCGGGCCACTGTATCCTCCCAGCATTGCAGGAGGGTGCGGAGCTCATGGTTGAGCTCCGCCACTCGCTTGCCTTCGGCCGAGGTGCGTATGATTATGGAGAAATTCTTCGGCCTGATGCTCTCGATAAGCTGACGAAGCCTGATTTTCTCCTCCGAGGTCTTGATTTTCTGCGAGACCGATATTTTGTCGCCAAATGGTATCAGCACCATATATCGGCCGGTGAGAGTGATTTCAGTGGTGAGACGCGGGCCCTTGGAGGAGATAG
>CALHWU010000164.1 GCA_938039795.1 uncultured Muribaculaceae bacterium | reverse complement strand
GACGAGTGATTGAGACGGATAGTTTTATCTATCTGTTTGATGTCAACAGGGTTTTGAAATTCAATTCTGACGGATCGTTTGTCAATTCCATCGGTCGGAGAGGCCGTGGCCCCGGTGAGTATATATATGTCACGGATTTCGATATAGATAAATCAAATGGCGACATAAGTATTCTTTGTCCATTCGGTTATGTCTATGATTATGCTTCTGATGGTAAGTTTATTGACAGGCATAGTCTGGCGTATCGCAGGAATTATCAGAATTTGGTCAGCTATAATGACACATGTTGGATGACGTGGACATCCACTGACTGGGATGAGGATGATACACCTGTCGCATTTGTTGACAAGGATTTCTCACGCGTGCTTCACAACCATCGGGTTCCAGTACATAATATTGATATTCTTAGGGCTGATGCTGTGCTCACGGAATACAAAGGTAGGCTTTATGCAGGGTTTATGTTTGGGCCTAATGTGTTTGAGATCCGTCCGGATACGGTTATAAAACGGTTTGAATGGAATTTCGGAAACATTATGACCTCCGAAGAGACTTTCGTTAAATATGACAAGCCGCTGGATTCCAATCCTGAAGTGAATATGAGCCGTGATCGGGAATTTTTTTCAGATCTTGGAATTAGATGTTTTTTTGGCAACTATCAGGTTACAGATCGATATGCTTATGTCCGTGTCAGGATGAATGCTGACTTCGATAAGAGTAATCCTCCCAAAGATCTGGAGCTGACTTGTTACAGAATACTATATGACTTGAAAGATGACAGGCCCTATGTTTTTGATGGCCTTAACGGCGGAATGCTTCAAGGCAACGTAAAGGATATGACCGACGATTATATTCTGGAAGTGGTTTTCCCAGATCATTTTCAATATTACAAAGACTATCTGCCGGAAGGGATGAGTCTAGAGGATATCGACGTGGAGGAGGCCAATCCGATGCTCGCCAAATTCTATTTCAAGCGGAAATGAGGCGCGAAAAACTTTATGCCTTTGCCGTGGCCCCGCTGCTGCTTTTGGCTGCAGCGGGGTGCGGTGAGGTGACAGACGCTCCTAAACGCCTTGAGCTGCCGGGCTCGCTTGAGTTTAGCTCGGTGGCTGTGAAAAGAGACACCGCCTATGCTCTCCCTGCCGGACGATTCACAATCGTAGGATATTATGACGAGTCGGGATGCCTGGAGTGCCGTTTCTCCCTGCGCGAATGGGCCGAACTGGCCGATGCTCTCGACAGCGTGGCGCCCGGTCGGGTCAATGTGGCGCTGGTGTTCGCTCCGTCGCTTCGCCGGCGTGTCAGGTCGGATATGGTCGACTGCGGCTACCGACGACACGTGGCGTTTGATGTGGCCGACAGTTTCCGCACGGTCAACTCTCTGGATGACAATGCGAGGCTGCGCCACGCTCTGCTCGCGCCCGACGGCCGGGTGGCGGCCTATGGCGATCCGTCGACCGATCCGGAGGCGCGGCGTCGCTTCATAGCTGAAATCACAGGCATGAAGGAGAGCGCCGACCCGGGGGCAGGCATGGTCGAGATCACGCCACGGAAGATAGATCTCGGTCGGTTTGACTACAGGCTGCGGCGCGATACGGCGGTAACGATAAAAAACATCGGTACGGAGGCCATGGCGATAGTGAAGGTGCACGCCTCGTGCAACTGCACGGCTGTCGACTGGCCGCAGGCGCCGATTGCAGCGGGCGACAGCGCGCTGATACGCATCAGCTACGAGGCAGGAAAGCCGACAGCGGTGAAGCGCAACGTGCTTGTCTACGTCACTTCGCAGCGGCGTCCGATCGCGGTGGATATCACGGGGGAGGCCATAGGGGCGAAATAACGGGCGGAGGCTTGCGGGGGCGGGATTTTTGACGTAACTTTGCAGCCGTGAAGAGATACCGACGTCATACTCTCGCCGACCGATGCCGCATGCTGGCGGTCAGGGCGCTCGCGGCCGTGCTGCTTCTGGCAGTAGGGTCGTCGTGCCGCATCAGCTACAAGCTCAACGGGGCCGCGCTCGACTATACGGTCTACAAGACGGTGCGCATCGACAATTTCCCGATCCGCGCCGCTCTGGTGTATCCGCCGCTGCAGCAGACGTTTGAGAACAAGCTGCTCGACTACGTGCAGCGCAATACGCGCCTGCAGACCACCGACGGCAATTCCGATCTGGTGATGGAGGGGGAGATCACGGGCTATTCGCTCAGCCCGCAGGCTGTCAACGAGGACGCCTATGCCTCGAAGACGCGCCTGACCATATCGGTCAGGGTGAAATATACCGACAGCAAGAAGGACGGCAACGACATAGACCAGACCTTCTCGGCCTATCGCGACTTCGACTCGTCGCAGATGCTCACGGAGGTGCAGGATCAGCTCTGCGAAGAGATCTCCGATGAGCTCGTCATACAGATATTCAACGCTACTTTAGGCAACTGGTGATGGCTGACGGCAACGAACTCAAGAAATTTATGGCTGTGGCGGCGTCGGGGGAGGCTCCGACGGCCGATCTTGTCGGGGCGCTGGCCGACAGCTGTCCCTGGTTTGTGCTCCCGGCCGCGCTACGGCTGCAGCGTGCGGGGCTTCCGGCCGACTCCGACGAACGACGCATGCTTGCCGCCAGAGTGGCGCTCGGCATGGCCGACCGCACAGCGATGATGCGCCTGGCCGACGACGGAGGCCGACGTCTCGAAGGGTTCTATCCTCCTGCTCCGGAGGCGCAGACCCCCACTACCGACACCGCCATTGATACCTTTCTCAACGCCTACGGCACGATCGACCCCGCCGAGGAGGCGCTTATCGAACGGCTGATATTCAATCCGGTGGCCGACTATTCGCAGGTGCTCATCAAGGAGAAGGAGCAGCATCCCGACGAGCCGATGCCGGCTCCGCACGACGAACAGGATCGTCTGATGGATGCTTTCATCGACAAATATGCGCCGGCCGAAGCCCAGCAGGATGCCGTGGACCATCATGCACCGGAGCCGCCGCGCGCGTCGGGGCGTCAGACGTCGTCAATACAGGCCCCGCCGCCCGACTCTATGCTTAGCGAGAGTCTGGCCAAAATCTACATCAAAAGACGCCGTTACGAGAAGGCTTATGAAATTATCCATACGTTAAGCTTGAATTTTCCGGAAAAAAGTATTTACTTTGCAGACCAATTGCGTTTTTTGCAGAAACTCATACTGAACAATAAACTAAAACAGAAATAAACAACAACACTATGTTCGTAGTTCTCATCGTATTGACTCTGATAGCCGCAGTGCTGCTCATCGGAGTGGTATTGATCCAGAAATCCAAGGGCGGCGGCCTGTCGTCGTCGTTCGCCGGCTCCAACCAGATCATGGGCGTGCGCCGCACCAACAGTTTTATCGAGAAGGTCACCTGGACTCTGGCAGGTGCCATCGCCGTGCTCGCCGTGCTCTCCACCTTCTTCATGCCTTCGGCTCTGCAGCGTTCGGGCTCACGCGTCAACGCTACCGCTCCGGTAGAGCAGACAGCTCCTGTCGGCTATGACACCAAGCTGCCCGCAGCCGATGCCGCCGCTCCGGCGCCCGCCGATGCTCCCGCGGCAACAGAGGTTCCCGCGGCAGAGTGATGCCGGGCATTCGGGAGTAAAGCTCCCTGTATTATCTGACGAAACTTCCGGCGGTGTGTCAAACTACATGTGTTTTGACGCGCCGCCGGCCTTTTTCAGCATCGGTGGTGAGCAATACGGCCGCGCCGGGTGTTGAATATATACATAGCATGACGGACTCTCCGCCGGAGCGGTCCGCATGCCGCCATATAATCATTATAAAACCGACTGACAATTATGGAATCAACACGTCAAGCCAAGATAGCCCGCCTGCTCCAGAAGGAGCTGAGCGAGATTTTCCGCCAGCAGACAGCCAAGACCCGCGGAGTGATAGTGTCGGTGAGCGCAGTACGCGTTTCGCCCGACCTGAGCGTAGCCAAGGCCTATCTGTCGGTGTTCCCCTCCGCAAAGGCGCAGGAAGTGATCGACATCATCAATCAGAGCCAGAAGACCGTGCGCTATGAGCTCGCACAGCGGGTGCGCCATCAGCTGCGCAAGACTCCGGAGCTCGCTTTCTATCTCGACGATTCGCTCGACTACATAGAGAAGATCGACTCACTGCTCGACGCCTCGCAGCCTGCCGGCGAAGAGAAAGAACTGCCCGCCGCAGACTGACGCCGCGGCCCTTTCCCATAGTCTGAAGCGCGTCGCTGCCGCCATTATCACACACATCGTTCCGACAATGGAATCATTCAGGATCGCCGTGCGCTACCTGCTCTCGCGCAAGAGCATGGGCGCCGTCAACGTCATCTCGCGCATTTCGGTGGCCGGAGTGGCCGTAGCCACTGCCGCTACGCTGTGTGTGCTGTCGGTGTTCAACGGGTTTTCGGAGCTCGCGGCCTCCCGTCTGTCGAAGCTTGATCCGGAGCTGAGGATCGAACCCGCCGAAGGCAAGACCATAGCCGACGCCGATTCGCTGGCGGCCGCGATCGGAGCTCTGGAGGGGGTGGCGCGCGCTCTTCCGGTAGTGGAGGAGCGTGCCCTCGCTGTCTACGACGGCCGTCAGATGCCGGTCACCATGATGGGCGTGGCCGATGACTTCGGAGATATGACCGATATCGACGACATAATCATCGACGGAGAGTATCTTCAGGCCGACGGCGACTACAGCTGCGCCACTCTCAGCGTAGGATCGGCGATCAGCCTGGCCGCGAGGCCGGGATTCAGGGCCATGCTGCGGCTGTATGTCCCGCGGCGCCGCGGCCGAGTCAACCAGGCCAATCCGATGGCATCGTTCCGCGCCGACAGTCTGATAGTGAGCGGAGTCTACGAGCTGGAGCAGAGTGAATATGACGCCGACAGGGTAATAGTGCCGCTGCATGTGGCGCGCTGTCTGCTCGACTATACCACCCAGGCATCAGCCATAGCCGTCGGCACCGACCGCCCCGATGCGGGCGCCACGGCTTCGCGTCTCCGCGACGCTCTCGGTCCGGCCTACAGGGTGAAGGATCGTCTGCAGCAGCAGGAGCAGTCGTTCAGGATGATCGCCGTGGAGAAGTGGATCACGTTCGTGATGCTCGCCTTCATAGTGGTGGTAGCGTCGTTCAATGTCGTCTCCACCATGTCTATGCTCATCATAGAGAAGCGCGACAACATGGCCACGCTGTCGGCCATGGGAGCCACTCCGCGGATGATCCGCGGCATATTCATGTGGGAGAGCTGGCTGATATCTCTGACGGGAGGACTGGCCGGAATCGCGCTCGGCGTTGCGCTCTGCCTGGCCCAGGAGTGGGGAGGCTTCATAAAGCTTGGCGGAGATCCGTCGCAGCTTTCGGTGACGGTCTATCCGGTGTCTCTCTCGGGAGCGGATATCATCGTAGTGCTGGCGATGATCGCGGCAGTGGGGCTGGTGATAGGGCTGGTGGCTACCAGAGGCGTCTCCATGCGTCCAGAGGGGGAGCAGCTGAAATAGCTGAAACAGCTGAAATAGCTATAATAGCTAAAGTAGCTACGGTAGCTACTTTGATATGGAATTTGCATATAATTAAAAAAAATATTACATTTGCGCATCTAATCCCCAATCTGATGCAAATGAAAAAGCGACAGAAACGACTGACGGCCATAGCCGACATACTGCTCAACAATATAGTAGGGAGCCAGGACGAACTGCTGGAGTTGCTGCAGCAGGGCGGATATGATGTCACCCAGGCCACGCTCTCACGTGATCTCAAGACATTGCGCACCTCCAAGATACCTACCGAGATGGGGCGTTACCGCTACGTGATGGGAGGCGTGCTCCCTCCCGACAAGGATGTGGAGCAGGGTGCGGCAGGCATGGTGAGCCGGGCCGCCATAGAATCTGTGACGATGAGCGGGCAGCTTCTGGTCATACGCACCCGCAACGGCTATGCCGGCGGAGTGGCCTACGACATCGACGACCTGCATTCGCCATATTTCATGGGCACTATCGCAGGGGCCGACACTGTGTTTGTGGCCCTTACGGTCGACGCTCCCAAGGCAAAGATACTGTCGACACTCGCAAGCATCCTGCCTGAAGAACTGCTGACAAAACGTTACGACGCACATATGCGCGAAAAATCTCCCGATAATTATGATTAAAGCCGGAATAACGGGCGGTGACTCTACTGCCGCCGGACATCTTATACGCATTCTCATCAACCATCCCGACGTGGAGCTCGTGTGGGTGGAGGCTCCTGCCGAGGAGGGGGAGCTGCTGGCCCGGCATCACCGCGGACTGACGGGCGAAACCTATATGAGTTTCTGCCGCAAGGGAAATCCCGAGGATGTCAATGTGATATTTCTCTGCAACAGCGACGACGGCGATTCGGAGCGCTATCTGCGCCATACGCCGGTTCCCGACGGCGTGAAGGTGATCGACCTGTCGCCCGACTTCCGTTCGCCGGAGGACGAAGACAGCCCGTGGGTATATGCCGTGCCGGAGCTCAACCGCAAGCCGCTGGTGCGCGGAGCCACGCGCGCAGCCGTTCCGGGCCCGCTCGCCCATATCATGCTGCTCGCTCTCCTTCCGCTCGCCAAGAATCTGCTGCTCAACGCTCCGATCCACGTAAATATGGTGACGCCGAGCAACCCGGAGCGTCCGGGCGAGGTGTCGGTGGTGCTCGACCATGAGGAGATCGGCGAGACGCAGCGGGCACTGCGTGTGCTACAGTCGAGTTTCGGAGCTCCGATATTGCTGACGGGAATAGCCGGAGGCTGGAGCAGGGGGCTGGCATGCACCATCTATATGGACACCCCTATCTCGGAGGACGAGCTGAAGGATATGTACGACGAGTTCTATGAGGATCACGGCTTTACGTTTCTCAGCGAGAGCTTCCCCGATCTCGGAGAGGTCAGAGGCACCAACAAGTGTCTGCTCCACGTGCAGAAGACCGGCCAGAAGGTGGTGGTCTCGGCTGTGCTCGACGATTCCATGAAGGGATCGGCCGCAGTTGCGGTGCATGTGATGAACCTGCTGTTCGGCCTTCAGGAGCGTGTGGGACTTACCCTCGCGGCTACAGCCGACGACTGATCGTCAGAGAGAAGGGATGCTGTGACGTTCAGCATGAGTCATTTTTGAAATAATCTTAAGATGGCGCGGGAACTACCGCGCCATTCTTATTGTTGAGAATATAAGTGACGCCGTCGGATTTAATGACCGATGTCGCTCAAGTTTTATTCTCATTGTACACGTTTCAAACTATGTCATTCAACGTCACACTCCGCTCGTCTGTCGCTACGGCCATACTGATAGCGTCAGCTTTCATGGCCGGCGCGCAGACTAAAAGTCTTGTCGATCAGCAGCGCGATTCACTGCTCGCCTCGCAGCATGTATTCATGGCAGGCAGGGATATCGACACCGCTTCTCCCGAAATGCAGGATTCTGTCAGGGCTATCATACAGGCTTTCTACGACGATCAGTTCCGCCATTCCCAGGATCCCGAGGCTCCATATTTTATGTTTCTGAGCAAGGATGCAACGCTGGCGGCCGGCATGGGCGGCTGCGTCAGGATGCGTGGCTATTTCGACTGGGACGGCGCGCAGCCCACTCCGGCTTTCGCGCCATATCTGATACCTATCGACCGCGATCCGGCCAATATGAGGCATCTCGGCACAACTCCGGCCGGTTCCACACTTTTCTTAAGAGTGATAGGCCGCAGTAAGAAATTCGGAGTATGCCAGATGTATATCGAGGCCAATTTCAACGGATACTCCTCGCGCGATTTTCATCTCAAAAAGGCATATGCGATAATCAATGACTTCACCGTGGGCTACGCCTCCTCGACGTTCAGCGATCCGGCGGCCGTGCCTCCCACTGTCGATTCGCAGGGGCCTAACAACAAGATCAGCAATACGAGCGTGCTGGTCAGATGGATGCCTAAAGTCGGGCGGTGGGTATTTGCCGTCTCAGCCGAGACTCCTGACACGCATATGACCACAGTCGACGGACAGTCGGAGGCAGTCGACGACTGGATCCCCGACGGCGCCGCATTCGTGCAGTATCAGTGGGGGCCGACAGCCCACGTGCGACTCTCAGGCATTGTCCGCTCGCTTTCTTACCGTGATATGCTTGCCGGCCGCAACCATTACAAGGCCGGCTGGGGCATGATGCTTTCGTCGGTGGCGCATCCTACGAGGAATATCACTACCTATCTGAGCTTCAACTATGGCCGCGGATACGCCGGCACTGGCGGCGATCTGCAGATGGGCAACTATGATCTTGTGCCGGATCCCGAGCTTCCGGGGAAGCTGCAGATGCCGGCCTCGCTCGGCTATTGCGTGGGATTGCAGTATAATTTCACACCGGCGCTCTTTGCCAGCGCCGCTATCAGCCAGACCCGCTATCTGCCCTCGAAGCAGGTGGATCCCGAAGAGTATAAATATGGCATCATGGGCGATGTCAACCTGATGTGGAATCCTGTGCCGCGCCTGCAGGCCGGAGTGGAGTTCGACTACGGTGTGCGCCACAACTTTTCGGGACGTCACCGCTGGGGACGCCGCGTGGGGGCTATGGTGCAGTTCTCTTTCTGATTTCAGCTTAGAGGAGAAGAGTGGAGGGAATTATTCGCCCTCCACTTTCCATGATATCAAGGCGCGGTTGAGTTCCTCAGACGGCTCGCCGTCGGGGCCGAGAGTCTCCTCTTCGCTTACGATCGAATAAAACCGGCCGTCGCTGTAGAACGGATAGTTTGTGAGATGGAACGTGCGGTCGCCGTAAGGGACAAGCAGGCCGGCGTCCTCGTCGCTGTAGGAGAACGACCGGCGTGAGATGAGCTTGCCGCATTTGCGCGAATAGGTGTCGAAATAGTTTCGGCCCCCGTAGGCGTATGTCACTGTGAAGCGCGGGCCGTCGTTGATGAACCGCAGAAACTCTATATACCCCTGCCGGTCTCTTTCAGCCTGTTCGTAATCGGTGCGTCCGATGTAGACCTTGCGCTCTACTTCAGGCGTGAGCGCCTTGGCCCCGCGCGACAGGACGGCTACCGGCTGCATCTCGCCGGGAACGAGTGAGAACACTGTATCCACGATATTGATCATCGATTCCTTGCCGGAAAGATTGAAGGCTATCGATATCCATTTGGGCTCATAGTCCTTGAAAAACAGGGTGTCGACGGGCTGGAAATGATCGTCGTACTGATAGATATAAAGATTGCCGTCGTAGGCGTCGGTCTCGTGAATGCCTCGCTCAACAGAACCGATCGGAAGCTTTCCGCCATGCTGGTTTTTGCTCATGTCGTAGCTTTCGACATAGCGGTCGCCGGTGGTGTAGCGGTGGGCTTTCCCATTGCTGCACATCATGATGATGTCTCCGCGGTCGGGGTCGGTGACCACATTCATGATCCAGCGGTATTCGCCCGGCCCCTGACCGATATGGCGAATCGAGCGGATGAGGTGGCCGTCGTTGGCGTCGAAAAGAAGCAGTCGGGAGTTGTCGCCCATCATTGTCATGTCGTGGACGATCACTGTATCGCCGATAACTCCCATGATATTGCAGTTCTCGCCGAGCAGAGCTATGGAGGCAGTGTCGAGCAGCGAGTACCTGACGTCGGCCACGCTGGTTTCGTCGAAGTCGGGACGGTCAATATCGGCGAGCATGTCGACAGTGAGGAGATCGTCACCTGCATTTCCGGAGGACGACGAGCATCCTGTGGTCAGGGCGAGCGCCGGAATCAGCGCCAGAGCGCCGGCTAAATAGTTGCGAATTGTCATATCGGGATTGATGATTATGGTTTATCTGACTGTAAGACGCACAATGGATGCACCAGGTTACAAATCTTTGCAAATTTAGTGTGTTTTTTGAGATACTGTTTGCAAAAGAATGTTTAATTGACGGATAATGATTATTTTTGCTGTATAAAGCCGATGCATATGAAACATTCATCGAAATCAACAGTAATTATTATGCTTGCCATGCTGCTGTGCGGCGTGCAGGCAGTGGCGAAGACAAAGATCGCCTGCGTGGGCAACAGTATCACCTATGGGTATCTTATCCCCGGGAGGGAACACAACAGTTATCCGGCCCAG
The DNA here is from genome assembly GCA_938039795.1 of uncultured Muribaculaceae bacterium. Lineage (GTDB taxonomy): Bacteria > Bacteroidota > Bacteroidia > Bacteroidales > Muribaculaceae > Paramuribaculum. Next base: position 44,154 of record CALHWU010000164.1, on the reverse strand, counting down.
CTTCAGGCGTGGCTTGGCGATGAATATGAGGTGGGCAACTTCAGCTATCCGTCGCTGACGCTCCTCAACAAGGGCGACAAGCCTTACACCCGGCATGGTGAGTATGCCCGGTCACTGGCATTCAATCCCGACATAGTTCTCATCAAGCTCGGTACCAACGATTCCAAGCCTAAAAATCGACAGTATTTCGATGAATTCGCTTCTGATTTCCAGGCCCTCATCGACAGCTACCGTGCGCTCGATAGCCGTCCCCGTATTATTCTTATGACACCGACACGGTGTTTCCTGCCAGCGGATTCGGAAATAGATTCGGCCTTCATCAGCGGGCGGATAGTGCCCGCAGTCAGAGATGTCGCCAGAGCCAACGATCTGGAGGTGATCAATCTTCATGATCTTTTCGGCGACGTATGGCAGTCGCATCTTATGCCCGACAGGCTGCATCCTTCATCAATAGGAGCCGGCATGATAGCTCAGGCCATAGGCCGGTATCTGACACGCGATACGGCTTCAGGACACGAGAACGAATGCGTGCACCCGGTGCCGGGCAATGAATTCAGATCTGCCGCCGGATGGACCGAGGGCAGTGAATGGCATTCGGTGGCCGACGACATACAGCTGACACTCGACGGCCGCAAGCTTGATCTCCTGCTGCTTGGCAACTCGATCACACAGGGCTGGGGCGGAAGCCGCAAGGCTGTCACCTACAAGCCGGGCAAAAGCGTCATGGACCAGCTGGCGCCAGGTCTGCAGTGGGAAAGTGCGGGTATTTCGGGCGACCGCACGCAGAATCTGCTTTGGCGGCTGCAGCACTACCGTTACAACGTCTGCTCGCCGCGTCATGTGGTCATCGCTATCGGCGTCAACAATCTGATAGCCGGCAACAGTGCAGAAGACATCGCAGAGGGTATAATCCGCGTGACGGAGGAAGCCGAAAAAGTGTTTCCCGATACTGATATAGTGCTCCTCGGACTTTACCCTTCAGGCAAGGAGAAGGGGAGCGACCGGAGGAACGCGTGCGAGCGTATTCATCAGCTGCTTGGCGACTACAGCTTCGCCAGAGCGCGCTATGCCGATCCGACGTCGTGGTTTACCGACGGCAACGGCGACATACGCGACGGCCTTTACGGCGGCGATTACATCCACTTCACTCCCGAAGGGTACCGCGTGGCTACCGAAAACATACTGCGCCTGATCGGTGCCGACTGACTGCTCACCAGTTCAGGCCGATGTGGCGCCACAGGCGTTGAGGCACGAGGCGCCATAGCGCGTTGACCGCGCGCCATCGGTAGTCGACGGTGTATACGCGCCGGCGCCGCAGTATAGCGGTCTCGATAAGCGGAGCCACCCGGTCGACGGTCATGAGCATAGGATAGTCGCGTCCCTCGGCGAGGAGCGGAGTGTCGACAAATCCCGGTCGGATGTCGGTGAAAGCCACGTTGACCTGCTGCTGGTAGGCAAGCTGTTCGAGCGCGTTGAGGAACGTCTGCTGGAAACGTTTGCTCGCGCTGTAGGCGGCTGCCACTCCGATACCCTTGGTGCCTGCCACCGAGGTGATGGCGGCGATCTGGCCCTGGCTGACGTTGGCGGTATCGCGGTAATAGCGGTAGGCGGCGGCCGTGAGCCGTGCGAAGCCTTCCACATTGGTGCGCAGTGTGGCCGACAGTTTCGCGTCGTCAAGATCCGGGTCGGCGAAACCTAGGCCTGCGGCATTGATGAATATGTCCATGCCGTCTATGAGCTCTATCAGATCGTAGAAACGCCTGACAGCGTCGGGCGCAGTCACGTCGATGGTCATGGCGGCTACGTCGGACGGATACAGATGCTTGATCTCTTCGAGCGGAGCGGAGCGCCGGGCGGCTATGCCTACGCGGCAACCGATCCGGGCGAAATCGAGAGCCATGCGGCGACCGATGCCGGAGGAAGCTCCGATTATCACGATTTTCTTCATAGCAGTAGTGTGTATTGCAGTTGGTAAGAGATACGGCTCCGGCATAAATGCCGGCGCAGTTGATTCAATCTTCTTTATCAACTTTCGGGAGCACTGCTTTGTTCAGCGGCAACGTGTACATTACCGAGAATGCGCCGGTGATCGGATTGCCTCTTTTTCCGAATCCGGGGATATAGATCGGTTTACCCACCGTCGAGCGGCCCTCATGGATTACGGTATGGTATTTGAAGGTCCATCCGAGTGAGATGTTTTTCACGATTCTCACCTTTATGCCGGCGGTCAGCTCGAAGTAGCCGGCCGTGGTAGAGGTCTTGGGGAATGTCAGATCGGTCTCGCCGGGCCAGTAGTCAGAGAGCAGTTTTACGTTTTCGATCGTGTAGGAGAACGGCGTGAATCCGTAGTTGGCGCCTAAGATGAGCTGGTAGTCGGGATTGGAGTTGTAGAAGATGTTGTAGCCGCAGCCGATTTTGAAAAAAGGAGCCATCGGACTCTTGAATGTAAAATTCATGCCGTCGGGGGTGATATCGGCCTGCGACAGGCCCATCTCGAAGCGCGGGAAGAAACGGTTGTGGAGATTGACGGTGGCCCATGCCGAAGCGCCTCCGTAGTCCTGTCCGATCAGGCGCATGACCGGATCCCAGATGTCGAGTCCTATGGTGACGCCGTGGAGCAGTGGATAGATGTTGCCCACCACATGGCCGGCCACGGCGGTGGTGTCGACATATTCAAGTCCTGTGACGGTATCGACGAGTACGATATTGCCTTGCGCGTCGAGCCGTTCGGCCAGACGGCTCTTGTCGGGATCGGAGGGCTTTTTGGCTTTGCGCAGCTGCGTCGGCGAGGGCTGTTTTACCGGATTGATGCGCCGCTGCGCCATAGCCGTGTCGGTAACCGTCATGACGGCCACCGCTATCAGCAGTAGTGTGATAAGGCGTCTCATGGCTCTTCGTCGGGCTGGTCAGGATCGGCTCCGGGAGTGTCGTCGACATCCTGAGTGAGGAAATAAATTTTGAGGCGCTCGATGTCGACGTTGTTGATCAGCGAGTCTGGCATCGCCACCGAGTCGATCAGATGGCGCGTGTAGGCAAGGCGGCGCACGTGATAGAAATACATCGCGCCGCACTCTTCCGACACGAAGCGCGGCTCCGAGTCATATTCGAGCGTGAGAGTGTCGATCAGCTCCGGTAAGTCCAGATCTTTCTGGAGGTAACGGAAGCAGAATGAGGTCACGTCGGTCGACGATCTCAGCGGCAGATATACCTGCGATGCGCGTATCGAGGCAGTCAGCGACGAATCGCCCGGCGCTCCGAGGCCGTAGACCTTGATGGAGTCGATGACCACGCGCTCGTCGGTGCCCGACGAATAGAAGCCGGCGAGCGGTATGCTGCTCTGGTTTTCGAGACATCCTGACGAATTGCATCCGGCTGCGGCAATCATCGCCAGAGCGGCCGTGATGGCGGCGGAGAGTATGGTGGGGCGGCGTTTCATCGTTTGTCGGTGCGGAGTTCCTCCTCGATTTCGTAATCGTTGCGTCGCGGGGAGTTGCGGACTATCAGCTCGCCGAGAAATCCGGTGAGAAACAGCTGGGTGCCGAGTATCATCGTGACGAGCGATATGTAGAAGTAGGGCGAGTCGGTGACAAGCGTATATGCCTGGCCGGAGTGCATGTGGTAAAGCTTGATTATTCCGACGGCCGCTGCGGCCACGAAGCCGATAATGAACATCAGCGAGCCGAGAAGTCCGAAGAAATGCATCGGTTTGATGCCGAACTTGTTGGTGAACCACAGCGTGGCCAGATCAAGATAACCGTTGACAAACCGGTCGAGGCCGAATTTGGTCTTGCCGTATTTACGAGCCTGATGGTGCACCACTTTCTCGCCGATGCGGGTGAATCCGGCATTTTTGGCCAGATAGGGTATATAGCGGTGCATGTCGCCGTAGACCTCGATGTGTTTCACCACCTTGTTGCGGTAGGCTTTCAGTCCGCAGTTGAAGTCGTGCAGATTGTGTATGCCGCTGACGCGCCGGGCGGTAGCGTTGAAGAGTTTGGTCGGTATGGTTTTCGACAGCGGATCGTAGCGTTTCTGTTTCCATCCGCTCACAAGATCATAGCCTTCGCGCTTGATCATGTCGTAGAGCGCCGGTATCTCGTCGGGGGAGTCCTGCAGGTCGGCGTCCATTGTTATGACCACGTCGCCCTGTGCGCGCACGAAACCGGTGTTGAGCGCCGGCGATTTTCCGTAGTTGCGTCGGAAACTTACTCCTTTCACGGCCGGATTCTTTTCGGCCAGACGGCGTATCACCTCCCAGGAATCGTCGGTGGAGCCGTCATTGATGAAAAGTATCTCATAGCTGAAGCTGTGGTCGGCCATCACGCGCGCTATCCATGCCTCAAGCTCCGGAAGCGACTCGGCTTCGTTGTAGAGCGGTACAATTACGCTTATATCCATTGTCGGTAAGTGTCTGTGTTACGGTTTATGATTTGTGTCTGACCGGTCTTGACCGGGCCAGCAGGGCCATAAGGAGCGACAGCAGGGATCCGGAAAACACTGAGAGCCATATGAACTCCACTACTATAGCGACAGCCGACGGCACGAGGTGCATGTCGATCATGCGCTGCAGTGTGGCGGCTACTTCCTCACCTCTCGACCAGCCTGATCCGGAATAGAAATCTATGGCCTCGTGCAGACGGTCGATGATGAAGTCGGGCTCTATCCATTTGAGATAGGCAGTGGCGACAGCCCCCGCTAGCAGCGAGCCGCAGGCAAATGTCACGATACCCTGCATCCACAGCGACGACAGCAGGGTGTGTCCGTTGTCGGCCGTGAAAGAGCGCCGGAGCCGCAGATAGATGAATACCGGCACCCCGAAACACATCACGAACGACACAAGTCCCAGCAGCGGCATGCGCGCAGCCAGAGCCATGGCCAGAAACATGGCCGACAGATAGAGTCCGAAGACAAAGCCGTCGTCGGCTCCTCGGCGGTATGGCGAATGTGTGTGTGGAGTGGGGTCGGTCATGCCTGCGGGGATCTCATTCGTGGTATGTGCCTATGTGGCGTTTTTTCTTTTCCTCGAATATCTCGTCGATCACGAAGAATATCCCTGTCTCCTCCACCTCGCCGAACTCATGGTTGATCGCCGTTCCAAACATTTTCATCGTAGGCGAAAGGCTCATGTAGGCGTTGACCAGAGGCGGGATGTTGAAGCCGTGGGCTCGTATCTCGTGGTTGAGTATGCGGTAGTCGTCGTGGAATGTCGAGCCGGTGAACAGCGCGGCCATGCGGTCGGTGTCGGATGTGTCCTCAAGCGGAGTGATCGGCCTGACCAGTCCGTCGGGATCGGGAAAGTGGCGCCGGAGGAAATACAGTATCATGTCGCGGCACTCGCGGTTGTAACCCGGATACATCGTCACTTTTCCGAAAAGATATTTTATCTCCTTATGCACCACGGTCAGCGCTCCGAGGCCGTCCCACAGATTGTCGAGGGCATACAGGGCTTTCGATCCGGCCTTTGACGACTGGTACTCGGGTCTTACCCACGAGCGGCCAAGCTCGATGGTGTAGGGCAGGTATTCCTTGAGAAAACGCGGGGAGAAGCTGAACATGTGGCTTGTGGCGATGCGGGGGGAGCCGTCGGGCTGTATGGCGATATCCTTGCCGGTGATATAGCGGTATCCGCCGAGTATCTGCCGGCTTTCGGGATCCCATACGAGAAGCTGGCGGCAGGGGGGCGTCATGATATCGAATTCGTCGATGTCGCATTCTTTGCCTGTGCCACCTCCCGCTGCGCGAAACGAGATCTCACGCAGCCGTCCGATCTCGCGCATGGTCCATGGCGCGGTGTGGGCGTCGACTACGTATATCAGGTTGTGGCCTTTGTTGGTGGGGCGGAGCAGCCTCTCCTGAGTCAGCTCCGACTCTATGAGATCCGTGGAAACGGGGGAAATGATTGTCTCTTCCATAACGATGCGTGCAAAAATACTAATTTTCCGCGACAGCGACAAATTTCAGGCTTCCGGCGTGTCAGAAGCGGCCGTGGAATCCTTCGGGATAAGAAGCGCACCGCTCTCCCACAGCAGGTAGATCGGCAGGAACACCACCATCAGCGTGAACGGATCGCCGGTAGGAGTGACCACGGCAGCGAGAGCCATGAGTCCGACGATGGCATGGCGGCGGTAGGCGGTGAAGAAACTGCGGTGGAGCAGGCCCATGCGTCCGAGCATCCAGCACACGAGCGGCAGCTCGAAAATGATGCCCATTACGAGGATAAGCACAAGGAAGTTATCCATATAAGAGTCGAGCGACACCTGATTGGGGATCATGGCGCTCAGCTGATACTGGGCGAGAAATCTGAGAGTCAGCGGGAATACGAGGAAATATCCAGCGGCGACTCCGAGATAGAACATTGCATTTCCGGCCAGAAAAGCCTTGCGGGCGCCGCGTTTTTCGTTTTCATACAGTCCTGGCGCCACAAATCTCCATAACTGATAGATCACAATGGGAAAAGCGAGCGCCAATGCGAGCCAGAGCGAGGTGGACATGTGGATGAAAAACTGCGACGCAAGCCTGATGTTGATAAGCTCCACATGTAATTCCTCCATGTCACCGGCCCCCCACCATGATGAAATGTGTCCAAGCCACCGGTAGAGCGGAAAGTCGGGGCGGCAGGGAGCGAGAATGACGTTGTCGAAGATCCATGGCATGACGGCGAACAGCGCTCCGGCAAGCAGCGCCACAGTCAGCGCGCATCGCAACAACACTCCACGCAGGGCATCCACGTGATCCCAGAAGCCGGCTGTCGGTTGCGTCTTCTCCGAAGCTCTGTCGGGAGCGGTCATTTACGGTCGTCGGTGGAGTCCTTTTCGGCCGGGGTGTTGATCTCGCTTGAAATATCGTTCATCCCCTGGCGGAAACTGCGCACGCCTTTGCCGATGCCGCGCATCAGTTCGGGAATCTTCTTGCCGCCGAAGAGCAGCAACACGAGGAATATGAGGATGATCACCTCGCCTGTGCCGATGTTGAAAAATGCAGGAATCATATCTGGCAAAATTACATATTTTTCGCAAAGTTACTCATAATGCCCGATAATACGCGGCCGCATTCTGACAAAAATCCTTAACTTTGCCACAAGTATGGAAAAACTCAAGCAACTTTATGCCGCAGCTTTCGGATCGGATCCTTCCGGGATCGTTCCGCTGCCGGCCGCGGGCTCCCACCGCCGGTATTTCCGGATGACCGGCAGCGGAGGGCAGGCCGCCGGCACGCTTGGCACGGACGTGGCCGAGAACCGGGCTTTCATATATCTGGCGGGCGCTCTGTCGCGGGCCGGAGTCAATGTGCCTGAAGTGCTGGCGGTCAGTGATGACTCCACGGCCTATCTGCAGTCGTGGGCCGAGGGTCCCGCGCTATATGATTACCTTGAGCGGTGCCGTCGGAGCGGAGCGTATGATGACGAAGCGATGGGGGTGCTCCGCGGTGTGATGCGTGATCTGGCGGCGATCCACTCGGCGCCTCAGGGAAGCATCGACTACCGGCAGACAGTGCCGGTGGAGGCTTTCACTGAGGATGTGGTGATGTGGGATCTCAATCATTTCAAATACTGCTTCCTGAAAGTCACCGCTACCGGGTTCTGCGAGGCGGCTCTCGAGAAAGACCTGCGGCGCCTTGCCGGGCTTACGGCAGCGCAGCCTGACGACGGATTCATGTATCGCGATTTCCAGTCGCGCAACGTCATCGTCACGCCGTCGCTCCGTCCGCTGTATATAGACTTTCAGGGCGGTTACCGGGGACCGGCGGCCTATGATGTGGTGGCTTTCCTCTGGCAGAGCCGTGCGCGCTATCCCGAGGGTGTCCGCGAGGAGCTTCTGCGCGTCTATTGCGAGGCGCGTGGATTCAGTTCTGCCGAGGCCGAGGCTTTCAGGGCACGGCTCCCTCTCTTCAGGCTGCTCCGCACTCTCCAGACGCTCGGCACCTACGGACTCCGCGGCCTGGTGGAGCGCAAGCAGATGTTTATCGACAGCATTCCCGCCGCAATAGGCCAACTGCGTGTGCTTCCGCCCGAAGTCATGGAGGAGTTTCCTGAAATTTCGAGGATCGTCGCCACTCTCTCCGAGATGAACGGTCAGGAAAAGACCGCTGACCGTCTGACGGTGACAGTAGGCAGTTTCTCATATAAACGCGGACTGCCCGTTGATCCGTCGGGCAACGGAGGCGGATTCGTTTTTGACTGCCGTGCGATCCATAACCCCGGACGATATGACCGTTTCAAGCCTATGACCGGACGCGATGACGCTGTCAGAGAGTTTCTCGACCGTGAAAGCGAGGCGCCCGGATTCATAAGCCATGCCGCGGCTCTTGTCGATGCTTCGGTAGAGAAATATGTGGAGCGAGGCTTCACGTCGCTATGCGTGTGGTTCGGGTGCACCGGCGGGAGGCACCGCTCGGTATATAGCGCCGAGCGTATGGCCAGTCATCTCAGGGAACGGTTTCCGGGTATCGTCATCCGGCTGATACATCGCGAACAGGGAATAGAAGAAATCATATGAACGCTCTGATATTTGCTGCCGGGCTGGGCACGCGGCTGCGCCCGCTGACCGATTCATGCCCCAAAGCCCTTGTGGAGGTCGACGGAGAGCCTATGCTGCGGCGGGTGATCATGCGGGTGAAAGATGCCGGCGCCGACCATATAGTGGTCAACGTACACCATTTTCCCGATATGATCATCGATTATCTTCGGAGAGAGGACAATTTCGGGACTGACATACGCGTCAGCGACGAGCGTGACCGGCTGCTCGACACGGGCGGGGGACTGCTCAAGGCCTTGGCTCTGTTTGACAACGATGATCCCATCTTGCTTCATAATGCCGACATTCTGACCGACAGTCCGCTGCGCCGGCATATGGCCGCGCATGCCGAATCGGGCGCCGACGCTACTCTTCTGGTAAGTGACCGCAAGTCATCACGCCGCCTGCTGTTCGATCAGTCGGGACGGATGCGCGGATGGGCCAGGGCCGACCTCTCGGAAATCAGGCCGGCCGGACTGGATGCGACGGGGCTGCAGGCGCTCGCTTTCGGGGGCGTCCATGTGGTCAGCCGGTCGCTGGAGCCGCTGCTGGCCGAATACGCCGGCCGACGGGGCCCGGTATTCTCCATAACGGATTTCTACGTGGAGATGTGCGGCCGTGCCGTGATACGCGGATTCAGGCCCTCGGAGATGTTCAGTTGGTTCGATATCGGACGTCAGGCTTCCCTTGAGGCCGCACGAGAGGCACTGCGGTCTCATACTGTCCGTTGACTTTGACTGTCACGGGATCGGGGTGCGGCTCTGACGAATAGACAGTCCAGCCGGTGACCAGTCCATCTTTCCATGACATATCCACTTCGAGTCCTCCCCGCGCCCTGGCGCCCCGGATGCTTCCCTCGGGCCAGCGTACCGTGGAGGCCGGAAGAAGCTCGATGATGCCGGAATGGGATTGCAGCAGCATCTCGTGCATGGCCGACGCTACGCCGAAGTTGCCGTCGATCTGCAGGGGGAGATTCTGCGTAGTCAGCAGATTGTCGAGCATGTTGTATCTGACCAGCCCTTCAATCATGTCGTGGGCTTTGTCGCCCTCGCGGAACCGCGCCCACAGACACGAGCGCCACGCCCATGCGAATGCGCGCCGGCTGTCGCCGGAGGACTTGCGCATCAGCAGCGACTTGCGGGCCGCTTCAGCGAGTGCGGGAGTCGACTCCGCGCTGATGGCGTCGCCGGGAAATACGGCGAAAAGATGCGACGTGTGACGGTGGTCGGTCACCGGATCGCGGTCGATCATCCACTCCATCAGGTTGCCTTTCGCCCCGATGCGCGGGCCGGCCATGCGTGAGAGTTTCTCCTTGAGCGCTCCGGCCCAGAGGGTGTCGGCGCCGAGCGTCTCGGCAGCCTTGATGGTGTTGGCGAACAACTGCGCCACGATCTGCTGGTCGTGGGCTACGCCGTCCTCCCCGCGCGGTCCGATTTCGGGCGACCATCCGTTGGGCACAACAAGAGTCCCGGCAGCTATATCGCGCAGCTCAGGGTAGGCCGCCACGTCGACGGGCCTGTATTCGCTCTCGAATCCTTCGCCTCCGGCTCCGAGTTCCTTGAGATTGCGTTCCCAATAGTGGCAGAGTTCTTTCATGACCGGATATGCTTCGTCGCGTAGATAGGCGGTGTCGCGGGTGAATGCATAGTGTTCCCAGAAATGGAGCGCGTACCAGGCCGATCCGGGCAGATTGACCTGCCATCCCTGGCCTCCGAACGGATTGTGGGAGGTGTAGACGAGCCAACCGTCGGCGGCATCCTCCTCGGGACGTCCGATCGCGCGGAGATACTCGCGTGTGGCCCGGCGGTTGGGCTCGCGTGTGGCGCGCAGATAGTCAAGCATCGGCAGATGGCATTCCGAAAGGTTGGCTACTTCCGGAAGCCAGTAGACCATCTGCAGGTTGATGTTGCTGTGGTAGTCGTTGCCCCACGGGGCAGTCACGCGGGCGTTCCACAGGCCCTGGAGGCCCCCGGGCAGACTGCCCGGACGTGATGTGGAGATGGTCAGATAGCGGCCGAAATTGTAAAGGAGGTTGTCGATGACCGGGTCGTTGCCGTTTTCACGGTATGCGGCCAGGCGTCGGTAGGTAGGCACGGTGTCGGGCGACATGTCGGCACCCAGACGGAGCTGCTGGCGGCCATAAAGCGCCGAATAATCGGCGGAATGGCGCCGTATGAGGTCGTCATAACTGAGATCGCTGACCGCGCCGATCCTCGCTGCGGCTTTGGCTTGCGCTGTATGCCTGCTCCGGAAGCCTGCCGCATGGTCCATAGCGTAGTTGGTCTCTATGGCTATGACTATGGTGGCGGAGTCGGCGCCTGACAGGGTGAGGTATCCGTTGCCGGCCGACAGTCTGCCGCCATAAGGACGGACGTGGGCTATCGCCTCGCACGACATGCCGTTGGGGAGATGGCTCGCGAGGGTCAGGCGGTCGTTGCCGACTCCGGTGGAGTCTTCATCGCGCTGGGTGACGAAAAGCAGCCTGGCGTTGAGAGCGCCGGCCTTGTCGGCGCGGTAGTGCAACACCATCACCTGGTCGGGATAGCTGCAGAAGGCCGTGCTCGTGACATGCGCGCCCTTACGGATGGCCGACGATGATACGACGCCTTCATCAAGCAGGGTCTCGCGAACGAAAGATCCGCGTCTGGCCGGAGCGTCGAAATCCACGATGAAATCGGCTACGGGCTGAGCTCCGCCGAAGCAGTCATCGTCGGCATCGGGGCCGTTCTCGCCGTTGAAGCTCTTGTCGCCGCTGGAGTTGATGGTGCCTCCGTTGAATCCTCCCGACCAGAACGATACCTCATTGAGCGCATAGCGGTCGCGTCCGCTGCCATGCAGAGTCGACGCCCCGATGCGTCCGTTGCCGGTCAGATAGGATTCCTGCTCCCAGATTAGAATGGGATTGGAGTACTTTCCCCGGGTGGCGGCAGCTGTCTCCTCGTTAAGATGGTTGATCCACTCTCCCTGCGTCCATCTTTTTATTGTTGGCGACGGGTCGGGGACACGCGGCAGGGACGGTGCAGTGTCGCCCTCCCACAGTCCGTCCCAGCGATCGGAGGTCAGGCCGCGCTCGTTCTGGTTTTCCATCACCTGGGTGAAGGCCGGAATGTCTGACCATAGACGGTCGGCGCTCCGATGCCGGGCAGATATTGTGGCTGCGCATGTCAGCAAGGATAAAGCGAGCAAGAGCCGACAGTTCGCGATTGTAAATGATGGCAGGAGATGCATGGTATCCTCAGTTTTATCTTGATGTGGAATGAGCTAAGCGCTTCAGGGTGATCCGGTCGATGTCGGGCGCCCATGATGTGGAGGCCGTTATCTCCACTTTGTTGGCGCCCGGCTTAAGGTTGACGCTGGCGGGATCGGCCGGCTCGCCGTTGACATACAGCTCGATGGAGCGCATCGGGGCGGGATCGTAGTCGATAGTGATCTCATAGACTCCTCCCTGGTCGGACCACACTTCGGGCCATATTATCGAGTTTTCGCGGCGGCCGCCTGCATAGCGTACTTTCCATCCGGCGGATGCCTCCGGATCGCTGACGAAGCAGATCTCTTTCTTACGCTTGCCGAGAGCGTTATAGAGCGGAAGCCACGCCCATTCGGCCTCATAGACGGTGGCTTCGATCCGCCTGGCGGCGTCGAGGCTTATGATCGCCACATCGTGTGGGGCGACGGTCATCGCCAGTGTGTCGGCGACGTCGGCCAGGTTGCGGCGTCCGAAAAGATCACGCGCTTTGGCCGGTCCTTGAAGCTCGATGTCGGATAGGGCGACGGCGATGCGCTCCGCCGAATCGGTAGGATTGTATAGGGCGACGGCACGGGTGGTGGAGCGCCGGCTTATGATGTCTTTAACGAGCACATAGCATCCATCCTCGTATTTTACCGGATATGCCTGAAGCGCGAGAGTGTCCTGATTGAGCGCTATAAGTTCGGGATTGGTGAGCAGCTGCAGCGATTCCGCGGGAATTTTGGTCAGGTCGCACCCTATCAGCAGCGGGCTTGACATCATGCACCACATGCCGAAATGCACGCGCTCTTCCGACGGAGTGAGTCCGCGGCCGATCTCAAGCATGTCCATGTCGTTGAAATGGCCGTCGCGGCAGAATCCCGATAATGGCATGCAAGTGGCGATGATGCTTCTTACCGATCCCCACGAGGGATTAATGTCGGGACTGATGCGCCACGATGAGGCGATGCCGGCAGCCCACGTGCCCGGGAAAGCCCACCGGCAGATGTTGAGCTCCACCTCTTTGCCGGCAACGCTGTCGATTGCCTGCCGTATGGCTGTATAGCGTTCCTCCTCGTCAAGATCGAGCTCCTGTCCGGCCCCGCAGTAGTCTATTTTTATGAAATCGTAATCCCAGTCGGCGAAGTAGGTGCGGGCGTCGGTGATTTCGTGACCGTAGAGACCCGCTCCGCGTCCGATAGTATCGTTGTCCCATATCGAGCCGCATGTGACGGCTCCGGCATCGGAGTATATTCCTGCTTTCAGGCCGAGTGAATGTATGTGGTCGGCCACACGTCTCATTCCGCCGGGAAAGCGTGTCGGATGAGGCTGCATTATCCCCGCTTGATCGCGGTGGCCGAAGAAGCCGTCGTCGACGTTGATATGGTTGTAGCCGGCACGGCTGAGGCCGGTCGACACGAGAGCGTCGGCCTGCTTCATGATGAGCGAGTCGGAAATGTTGACACGGAAAGAGTTCCAGGAACTCCATCCCATCACCGGAGTGGAGGCCTGGATGGCAGAGGCGGCGATCGCGGCGGCAATTACCGCACATGAGAGTGACTTGAGCATAATGGTAACTACTGAATGATCGGACGATGATATGGGGCGGTAAAGAAAAGCTCCGCAGGTAAGCCGGGAAAATGGGCGCCTGCGGAGCCTTGATGTAGAGTTAAGAAACTGTCGTCAGCGAGCTACGACGTTGCTGACGGGTGTCATCTTGAAGCTGAAATCGTAGTCGCCGTACTTCATGAGATATTCGTCGTAAGGCATCGCTCCCCAGGAGTCGATGCATCCGAGTCCCATCTGGCGCTTGTCGATGAGAAGGTTGGTCAGCGGCGCTTTCTCGACCTCCTCGGAGTGTCGGTTGACTTTGTGGATGCCTTCGTCGAGCGATTCGATGGTGTAGTGGAGTGCGGATGCCGAGAAGGGCTCGGCTGCTTCGAACTCAAGGCCGCGGCCGGCATGGTTCACCTGCTTCCAGTAGCGGATGTCGGTCTTGGTGCCTGTCTCCTGCGGGCGGATATAGGGGTAGAACTGGTCGTCGACCTTCTGGTCGTAGACACCGAGGTCGGCTGCCTGGATGCGGTCGATGTAGTTTTCTACGGGGCCGCGTCCGTAGTAGACGATGCGGTCGAAATTCTCAGGCATCTGCATCTGCATGCCGAAGCGGAAGAGGTCGCTGACCTTGGCTCCCGGAGTGGCGGTCATGTGCTCGTTGACAAGCACTGCGCCCTCGTTGTTGATGGTGTAGGTCATGTCGAGGGTGGCCTGGACGGTCGGCATGTCATAGGAGGCTTTCACCACTACGAGACCTTCGGCATTCTTCTCGGCGGTCAGGCTCTTGAGTTTCATTGTGGGGTCGAGCCATGCGCGGTAGCGGTTCTGGAGGTTGGCGCCGAAGTCGTTGTCGGTCGGAGCGCGCCAGAAGTTGGGCTTGAGGCTCGAACCGTCGAGTATCATTTCCGTGCCGTCCACGTCGTAGCGTGTCATGAAGCCGGTCTGACGGCTGAAATCGATGCGCACGCCCGGAGCCTCAACAACGAGCACTGTGCGGAGATTGTCCTTTATCGACGGCTCAGTGACGGGAGTGTTGGCGAGAGTGTGGTTTGCGATAGTCAGTGCCGGGGCCTCATAGCCGCGGATTACTGTCTGCTGGCGGTCGAGGACGGTTCCGGCGTCGACAATGCCCTCACGGTTTTTGGTCACGACGGCCGTGTTGAGCAGCCATTCGCCCTCATTCGTGACGGGGCCGTAGGGTATGGTGATGTGGGCTTTCTGCTGCGGGCCGACATTCAGGTGCTCGATGATGCCTGATCTTACGGGCTGGCCGTCGTGGAGCAGTGTCCACTGAAGAGAGCGGTTGCCGAGATCCTGGAAGAAATATTCGTTGTAGACGGTGAATTCGCCTTCCTTGCCGGTTACCGGAGTAAGCCATACGTTCTGCATTACGCGTTTTGCCTCATGGGCGTGGGGGTTGAGACGGCGGTCGGGGTTGACGAGGCCGTTGTTGCAGAAGTTGTAGTCGTGGCGCGGGTCATACTCGTTGAAGTCGCCGGCGTAGCCGTAGATCTCCTTGCCGGTCTTTCCTTTCCACCGGGGCGACTGGTCGACGAAGTCCCAGATAAATCCTCCCTGAAGGTTGGGATATTTGCGGATTACGTCCCAGTATTCCTTAAATCCTCCCTCGGAGTTGCCCATCGCGTGGGCATACTCGCACTGGATCATCGGCTTGGTGCGGTCGGTGCGCTTGCCGTAGTCCTCCATTCCCTTGGGGCTGACGTACATTGGGCAGTAGATGTCGGTGTGGTCGGCATATCCGGCGCGCTCGTACTGCACGGGACGGCTCTGGTCCATGGCCTTGACGGCCTTGTAGGCGGTGACGAAGTTGACGCCGTCGCCGGCCTCATTGCCGAGGCTCCAGAAGATGATGCTCGGGTGGTTGTAGTTGCGGGCCACGTTGCGCTCGTTGCGCTCGATGTGGGGTTTCTCGAATTCAGGGAATTTGGCAAGCGATTTCTCGCCGTAGCCCATACCGTGGCTTTCGAGGTTGGCCTCGGCCACCACGTAGATGCCATATTGGTCGCAGAGATCATACCATTCGTTGGCGTCGGGGTAGTGGCATGTGCGCACGGCGTTGAGGTTGAGCTCCTTCATGATCTTGATGTCCTGAAGCATGCGCTCGCGGCTGACGTAGTAGCCGCCGTCGGGATCCATCTCGTGACGGTCGGCGCCCTTGAAGAGCACGGGCTTGCCGTTGACGAGCACCTGGTCGCCCTTGAGCTCGATCTTACGGAATCCTACAGCTACCGGTATCGTCTCGCTGCCGCCGGCAAAAGTGGCTTCGAGACGGTAAAGACTGGGAGTCTCGGCTGTCCATTTCTCGGGGGAGGCGACATCCATGACGGCTTTGCCACTCCCTTTGACGGTGGCCTGCGCCACCTCCTTGCCCTGCGGGTCGTAGAGCTTCAGGTCGGTGACACCTTTGCCTTTGAGCTTGACATCGACGGTCAGGCGGCCATCGCGGTAGTCATTGACCAGATCGGGAACGACGCGGATATCCTCCACGCGGTTTTTGTCGCGGGCATAGAGATAGCAGTCGCGTCCGACGCCGCTGTAGCGCATGAAGTCCTGATCCTCGAAATATGTGCCGTCGCTCCAGCGCATCACCTGGAAGGCGATAAGGTTCTCCTTGCCGGGGACGAGATAGGGGGTCAGGTCAAATTCCTGCTCAAGCTTGGAGTCTTCGCCATAGCCCACATATTTGCCGTTGACCCAGAGATACATGTTGGACGAGACAGCACCGAAATGGGCTATGATATCCTTGCCTTTCCAGTCGGCGGGAATGGTGAATGTGCGGCGGTATGATCCGACATGGTTATTCTCCGTAGGCACTTTCGGCGGTTCGCTGTTGAACTGGTAGTTCCATGGATATCCGGGGTTGATATAGAGGGGATCGCCGTAACCGTTGAGTTCCCAGATGGCAGGCACTTCAAGAGTGTCCCATCCTTTGTCGTTGAAATTCTTGCTGAAAAAATCTGTGGGGCGCGATGTGTAGTCTTTCACCCAGTTGAATTTCCAGGGGCCGTTGAGGCTCATAAAGTTGGAGGAATTTTCCTTGACCCCCTCATCGGCGGCCTTCTTGCTCTCATAAGCGAAATATGCGCTGTGCATAGGAGCGCGGTTCACCTCGTTGACCTTCTGGTCATGCCATTCGGTGAAAGTCTGTGCTCCGGCCCCCAAGGCCGATGCCACAGCCAGACTGATTAACGCTGTTTTTTTCATGTGGATTGATTCGGTAATGTTTTGATTTATCGTTATGACTACAAAGGTAGGGAAAAATTATCTTTTTTGCGTAACTTTGAGGTGTGAAACAGAAACCAGTCATGATAATGATGAAAAAGATACTTGTTGCGGGCGCAATGGCCCTGACTCTGCCGGTTGCGGCGGCTCCCGGCGCGGCGACGCCCGACACCGTGGAGGTGAAATCCATCTTGTATTACAGCCCTCTGCCGGTGAAGGGGCCGGTGATGATCGATTCCGTCGACATCAAGGCTAAAAAAATCGACCGGGCTTCGGCGCTGCTGAAGCGGATGCCGCGTTTCAGCGATCAGCCGACGGCGGATGCCGCTCCGGCGACCACACCCTTGCAAACCGAAGTGGCGGGTCTCGGTTTCAGTCTCGAGAACCGCTCGTTTGCCAAAGCCAGGATTCTTGTCGACGGCGCCGACCATTATCTCATGACCGTCGACGGACGCCCGGCGGCTGCTGGAGAGGAGATGCAGCTTACGCCCGCCACCCACAAGGTGGAGCTCGCGTGGCTGCGTCAGCCCGGCGATACGGCCGCGGCGCCGCGCATAAGCTACGTCACCGCGACGCCTGAAAAAATGAAGGTGAGAGAGGACCGGCGGCGTATGTACACTCTCGAGGATGTGCTCCGCGGACGGCGGGTGCGCTCGGTGGCGGTGTCGCCTTCGGGACGCTATATGCTTGCCCGCTACGAGGAGGCGAGGAGCGGTGGACAGATCGACCGCTACTCGATGCTGATCGGCCCCGACGCAAAGGGCTCCGCACGCCGCGAGCGCGCCGATGCAGCCTGGATGCCCTCGACCGACCGCTATTATTATACAGCCGAAGGGATCGGCGGCCGCGAACTCCGGGTGGTCGATGCTGCCACGGGCAATGAGGAAGTTATGGCCTGGAATCTGCCGGAGGGGTATTTCATGATTACTCCCGACGAGCGGACCCTGATATATTACGTCGCCGAGGAGGGATACAAGGAGAATCCCGACGTCTACCGCATATCGGAGCCCGAGGACCGTCAGCCGGGATGGCGCACCCGCTACAATCTGGCCTCATACGACATCGCCACGGGCATCATGCAGCCGCTGACATTCGGCCACACGACCGTGCAGCCGCTCGACATCAGCGCAGACTCGCGCGAGGTGCTGGTGCGCCTGTCGCGCAGCCGTCTGGAGAAGCGGCCCACATCGGTGTTCACTCTTGCCATACTTAACCTCGACGACATGAGTCTCGATACGATCGTGGCCGACGACGGATTCATAGGCGGCGCGCTGTTCTCGCCCGATGCGTCGGAGGTGGCCGTGACCGGCTCGCCCGAGGCTCTCGGCGGCATAGGCAACCGCGTGCCCGATGGACGCGTGCCGTCGATGGTCGACAATCAGCTTTACGTCTATTCGCGCTCCGACCGCAGCTTCAGGCCGATGACGCGCGATTTCGATCCGAGTGTCGGATCTGTGGAGTGGAGCAAGGCTGACGGCAAGATATATTTCACGGCCGAAAACCGCGATCAGATGAGTTTCTATCGGCTCGACCCGAAGTCGGGCAAAATCAGCCGTATCGTGCTTCCGGAGGATATGGCCGGCTCTTTCTCCATTGCGCAGACCGGCAGCCTCGCCGCATTCACCGGTCACGGACCTCAGAACGCCGACCGCCTCTACCGCCTGGATCTTCGCAAGGATGCGGCGACGCTGGTGGACCAGCCTATGGCCGCGCAGCTCGCCGACGTAGAGCTGGGCGAATTCCATCCCTGGAGCTACGTCAACTCGCGCGGCGACAGTATCCATGGCCGCTACTATCTGCCCCCCTCGTTTGATCCTTCGAAGAAATATCCGATGATAGTCAACTATTACGGCGGATGCTCGCCGACCGGACGCGACTTCGAGAGCCGCTATCCCCACAACGCCTACGCGCATCTCGGCTACGTGGTGCTCGTGGTCAATCCGAGCGGAGCCACGGGCTTCGGACAGGAATTCTCATCGCGCCATGTCAACACTGCCGGTCAGGGAGTAGCCGAGGATATAATCGAGGGTACCAGACAGTTCTGCCGGGAGAATCCATGGGTCAATGCCGACAAGATAGGGTGCATAGGCGCCTCCTACGGCGGATTCATGACGCAGTATCTGCAGACGGTGACCGATATCTTCGCCGCCGCGATATCCCACGCCGGCATCAGCGACCATACGAGCTACTGGGGCGAGGGCTACTGGGGCTACTCCTACAGCGAGGTGTCGATGGGGGGCTCATATCCCTGGACGCGCAAGGATCTGTTTGTCGACCAGAGCCCGCTGTTCCGCGCCGACAGGATCCATACTCCGCTGCTTTTCCTCCACGGCGACAAGGATGTGAACGTGCCTGTGGGAGAAAGCATACAGATGTTTACCGCGCTCAAACTTCTCGGCCGCCCCACTGCGTTTGTGGCCGTCAAAGATCAGGATCATCACATACTCGACTACGACAAGCGGCGCCGCTGGCAGGACACGATCTTCGCATGGTTCGCCCGCTGGCTTCAGGATGATCCCGAGTGGTGGGATACCCTCTACCCGGAGATACCGGGTGAGTGATCCACCTGCATAAAGCATAGCAAAGGCCCTGCGTCGATGATTCGGTCAGCGACGCAGGGCCTTGTTTTCGATGAGCAGATCTTATGTGGTTAGACGTGCTGCTGTCAGGCGAGGAATTGCCGTCAGGAGCGTGCCTGCATCTCGCGGATGGCGCGGATGATGGCGGTGGTGGTGGCGCGGTCGATGACGCGCTCGCGGTTGCCGGGGAAATGGAACGTGTCGGCCCAGACGCCCCATGGCGAGGCGACGGCGATGCAGACGGTGCCCACCGGTTTGCCGGGCACGGCACCGCCAGGGCCGGCTATGCCGCTCGTGGCGAGAGCCACATCGCACCCGAGGACTTTGCGCGCTCCTTCAGCCATCTCTCTGACTACCGGGATGCTGACGGCTCCGTGGGCCTGAAGCGACTCCGGGCTGACGCCGAGCAGAGAGCGCTTCACGTCGTTGCAGTACGACACTACGCCGCCGAGCATTGCGGCCGAGCTGCCGGCTTCGGCGGTGATGACGTGGGCTATGTTGCCTCCGGTGCAGCTTTCGGCGGTGCCGACTGTCAGGCCGCGGCTTATAAGATTGTCGAGGAGGCAGCGCGCGGGAGTGACGTCGCCGAGACACAACAGGTTGTCGCCGGCAAGAGCGGCGAGCTCGCCGGCGAGCCGGTCCATTTCGGCCCGCAGAAATTCCCCATCGGCATGCCGGCCGTCGAGCCGCAGGCGCAGCACGCCCGGCTTGGGCAGATATGCAAGATGGGCGTAAGGGGGAAGCGCGCTTTCCCAGGAGGAGAGGCGGGTGGCGAGCGCCGACTCCGAGATGTCGGCCACAACAACGGTGCGCCGCTCGAAATGGTCGGGCGAGGGGAAGCGCTCAAGCAGCTGCGGCATGACGGCGGTGGAGAACATCTCGCGTGTCTCGAACGGCACTCCGGGCATAGCCACGAGCACATGGCCGTCGGTGCGCTCAAACCACATCAGGGGCGCG
Organism: uncultured Muribaculaceae bacterium; assembly: GCA_938039795.1. GTDB lineage: Bacteria > Bacteroidota > Bacteroidia > Bacteroidales > Muribaculaceae > Paramuribaculum. The sequence goes on along the minus strand of CALHWU010000164.1, from coordinate 24,079 downwards.
GTGCCCACGCGGTTCTGGATGACGCGGCACGATGTAGGGACGATGGCCTGGGCGGCCGTAAGGTCGTTGAGTTTAAGACCTCGGCGTGCCACGACGTCGCGCACGTTGGCGAGCACTTCGGGATCTTCGCGCAGCTCGCCGCCGAATATGGAGGCGAGCACCGGTTTGGTTATGTCGTCCTTGGTCGGGCCGAGGCCTCCGGTGGTCAGTACGACCGGAGTGGAATCGAGCGCGCGGCTGATGGCGGAGCGTATCGCCTCGGCGTCGTCGGCCACGGTCATCACTTGCTCGACTTCCCATCCGTGGGGCGCCATGAGCCGGGCTATCATGCCGCTGTTTGTGTCGGTGACCTGTCCGATGAGCAGTTCGTCGCCGATGACGATTATAGTGGTTTTCATTGTGTGGTGAAAGAAGTTTTTCAGACGGTCACTCTCGCGAAAGGTGCTTCGGAGTAGGAGCAGAAATCCTTGTCGAGATATTTGAAATAGCCGGCGATGGCCACCATGGCTGCATTGTCGGTGGTGAACGCACGCGGCGGTATGAACGACTCGACGCCCTCCTCGCGGCAGAGCTGCGCGACGGCCTCGCGCACGCCGCTGTTGGCCGAGACGCCGCCTCCGATGGCCACGGTGGCCACGCGGGTCAGCCGGATCGCCTTGCGGAGCTTGTCGGTGAGTATCTCTATGATGGTATGCTGCAGCGATGCCGCCAGATCGGCCTTGTTGGCCTCGATGAAGCCGGGATCGGCGGCAATGGCGTCGCGGAGAGTATAGAGAAACGACGTTTTCAGTCCGCTGAAGCTGTAGTCGAGCCCGGCGATGTGGGGCTTGGCGAAGTGGAATCGGTGAGGGTCGCCCTCAGCGGCGAGCCGGTCGATGTGGGGACCGCCCGGATAGGGGAGTCCCATCACTTTGGCGCACTTGTCGAAGGCCTCGCCGGCGGCGTCGTCGATGGTCTGCCCGAGGATCTCCATGTCGGAGTGGGACTTCACGAGTATGATCTGGCTGTTGCCGCCCGACACGAGGAGGCAGAGATATGGGAACTGCGGCACGCGGTCGTCGGGATTCTGACGGATGAAGTGGGAGAGCACGTGGGCGTGGAGATGGTTGACGTCGATGATGGGTATGCGCAGTCCGAGCGACATTCCCTTGGCGAACGATGTGCCGACGAGCAGCGATCCGAGCAGTCCCGGGCCGCGGGTGAAAGCGATGGCCGAGAGGTCGGAGGGCTTGAGCGACGCGCGCTTGAGGGCGGCGTCGACCACCGGGACGATGTTCTGCTGATGGGCTCTTGATGCGAGCTCCGGCACCACGCCGCCATACTCCTCATGTACGGCCTGCGAGGCTATTACGTTGGATAGTAACAGGCCGTCGGAAATCACGGCAGCCGAGGTGTCGTCGCACGACGACTCTATGCCAAGTATATTGATGCTCATAGTCGGAAATATTTTCTGCAAAGTTAGCTTTTTGGCGGCAATGCGACAAATGCGCTTCGCCGGTCGTGGCAGCGGAGGGTAATTTTGCGCCATGAAAGCAATCGGAATTATTATTACAGCCCTGTTGGCCGCGGCTGTCGGTTTTGTCGCCGGCAGGAGTCTTTACGGGGGAAAGAGCGCCGATCAGACGGATCAATTTGTGGAAATCCGGCGCGACACGGTGAGGCTGCGTGACACGGTGGTGATCGACCGTCCAGTCGTGGTGGAACGGTTTCCCGCAGGCAATATTCTGGCGCGGGCGGAGGTCGCCACCGCCGATACTTGCGCCGCTACGCCCGACAGCGTGGAGGTCAGTCTGCCGGTGGAGAGAGTGCGCTATGCGGGCGACCGCTACGAGGCATGGGTGAGCGGCTACCGGCCGAGTCTCGACAGCCTGCGCATCTACGGGGAGGACAGGGTGGTAAGCAGCGTGATAGCACGCGGGCGGCACGCTCGGCGCCGATGGGGTTTCGGTGCGGCCGCCGGGGTGGCGGTCACTTCCAAAGGCATCGGGCCGGGGATTGTCGTGGGACTGACTTATTCGTTCTGACCTGCAAACCGTCGCAGCATGGCGATCTCTTCGGGCCAGAGCGATTCGTCGGGTGTCTCCAGGATCAGGGGTATGCCGTCGAAACGTGGATCGGCCATAAGCCGGCGGAAAAAGTCGATGCCGATGGCTCCATTGCCGAGCGATTCGTGACGGTCGATATGTGAGCCGAGCCCGCGCTTCGAGTCGTTGATATGCATCGCGCTGAGATAGCCGAGTCCGATCGTAGAGTCGAATTCGCGCCATGTGGCCTCATAGCCTTCGGTCGTGGCGAGATCATAGCCGGCCGCGAAAGCATGGCAGGTGTCGATGCAGACTCCCACACGGCTTTTGTCGGCGACGCGGTCGATGATGCGGGCGAGCTGACTGAAGGTGAACCCGAGGTTGGTGCCCTGTCCGGCCGTGTTCTCTATGACCGCTTTTACTCCGGTGGTGAGGCTGAGCGCCTCGTTGATCGAGTCGGCGATAAGATCGAGGCATGCGTCGCTCTCCATGGCCTTGAGATGGCTTCCGGGGTGGAAGTTGAGCATCGTCAGGCCGAGTTGCTCGCAGCGGCGTATCTCGTCGAGAAATGCCTCCCGGCTCTTTTCGAGTTTTTCGGCCTCGGGGGCGCCGAGATTTATCAGATAGCTGTCGTGGGGAAGTATGGCGCCGGGGGCGAATCCAAGCTGCAGGCAGTTGTCCTTGAACGCTTCGGCTTCGGCTTGCTTGATGGCGGGCGATCGCCATCGCGACGGGTTGCGGGTGAACAATGCGAAAGCGTTGGCGCCAATGGCCGCCGCGTTGACCGGCGCGAGGCTTACCCCTTTTTCGGCCGATACGTGTGCTCCTATCAGTTTCATACGGCAAATGTAGTTATTATTTTACATCTGTAGATATGCTTGCAAAATAAAATATCTGAAAAGCGATGGCTTTACGACCGAAGGAACAGGATGGAGATACTTTTGCGTAGCGAACCACAGCGGGGGCGGGATTGTTGTAATGGGGTAAACCGAAAAGATGTCAAAGGTTATGAATATCAAGAAAATCGTGGTGCCGGCTATACTTGCCGCCGTCGCCGCTATCGCTTCGGCGCCTCAGGCCGAGGCCTGCTCGCGGATACTGTATCGCGGCGACTCCACGCTGCTGATAGTGGGACGTTCGCTCGACTGGAAAACGCCTATTCCGACAAATCTCTACGTATATCCCCGCGGGATCGCCAAGCAGGGTAGTCCGGCGGCGAACGCCGTGCGCTGGACGTCGAAATACGGCGCGGTCTATGCCGTGGGCTACGACGGCGGCATCACCGAGGGAATGAACGAGAAGGGGCTCGTGATCAACGGCCTCTTCTGCAAAGGCACGGTATACACGAACGATTCCACCGCCGGTCGACCCTCAATGTCGCTGGCCATGTTCGTGGGCTGGCTGCTCGATATGAACGCCACGACGCCTGAGGTCGTGAAGGTGCTCCGCGAACACAATTTCGATATATACGGAGCCACTTTCGACGGCGGAACGGCCTCGACTCTCCACTGGGGCATAACAGACGCCGAGGGACGCTGCGCGATACTTGAATTCGATCACGGCCACGTTAGGCTGTACGAGGGAAACGACATGCCGGCCATGACCAATGATCCGCAGTATCCGCAGATGATGGCCATAGAGAACTACTGGCAGAACGTAGGGGGCGGCAACATGCTTCCCGGCACAGTCAAGAGCCCTGACCGCTTTGTGAGAGGCACGTATTTCGCCACTCATGTCAAGCGCACCGACAACCGTCAGGTGGGTCTGGCCACGATCAGAAGCATACTGATGAATGTCTCGGTGCCCTACCAGTATGCCATAGAGTCGGAGCCTAACGTGTCGTCGACGCAGTGGCGTTCGTTCGCCAACCTGACCGACCGGCAATACTACTTCGACATCGTGACCAATCCGGGCATGGTCTACATAGACCTCACCAAGGTGGATCTCCGCAAGGGGCAGCCGGTGTGGAAGCTCGATACCTCCACTCTCGGCAATGCGGCCGGCGAGGTCAATTCACTGATGAAACCCGGCAAAGGATTCACACCGATGTATTGACCTGAAAACAGGATGACTGATTGAAATGGAACGGGATGCCGCAGGGATCACTCTCCGCGGTATCCTTTTTTCGCGCGGACACGCCGCATGATGTTCTGCAGCTCGTAGACCACCTGCGGGTTTTCGAGGGCAACATTGACGCGCTCCCCCTTGTCGGAAGTCATGTCATATAGCTGCGGCATCGGGTCGGCGCCGGTCTCGATCTTCTCGTAATAGCTGACGGCGGCTCCGTCGGTGGGCGCGATATATTTCCATCGGGGCGTGCGCACCGACAGATCGGCCGCCTGCTCTACGATCCAGGGAGTATCCGCAGTGTCGGTGCCCAGCAGGTTGCCCAGACGCTCGCGGCTGTCGGGGGCCGCTCCTTTTGGGAGGGTGGCTCCTATGAGCGAGCCGAGCGAGGCCATCCAGTCGATGTGGCTCATGAGGGCGTCGCTCGTACGTCCGGCATTGACATGGCCTGGCCAGCGGACGATTGCGGGAACCATCGTGCCGCCTTCGAAAGCGCTGTATTTGTTGCCGCGGAAGGGCCCTGTCGGGCGATGGTCGCCCACGAGTTCCACGGCCTGATCGAGATAGCCGTCGTTGAGCACGGGACCGTTGTCGCTTGTCAGTATGACCAGAGTGTTGTCGGCGATGCCGAGGGAGTCAAGTGCGTGCATGACCTGGCCGACAGTCCAGTCAAACTGCGCTATGGCGTCGCCGCGCAGTCCCATCGGGTTCTTGCCGCGGAAGCGCTCGTGGGGGAAGCGTGGCACGTGGATGTCGTTGGTGCACATATACATGAAGAACGGTTCGTCGCCTTCGGCCACGGCTCTCTCCATGAATCCTATCGCGTGGGCTGCGATGGAGTCGGCTATGTTCTCGTCCTTCCAGAGCGCACGGCCTCCGCCCTTCATATAGCCGATGCGGCCTATGCCGTTGACGATCGACTGATTGTGGCCGAAGTCGCTGCGCTGGTTGTAGAGCAATTCGGGGTTATCCTTGCCGGTGGGCTCTCCGGGGAAATTCTCCCGGTAGCTGACCTCTATCGGATGCTCCGGATCATAGTCGGCGACAGATCCGTTCTCGATGAATACGCAGGGCACGCGGTCGGCGGTGGCCGCCATGATATAGTGGTAGTCGAAGCCAATGTCGGCGAGTGATGCGGGGAGGGGCGCGTTCCAGTCCTGCTGTCCGCCCTTGTCGCCGAGCCCGAGGTGCCATTTGCCTATGGCTGCGGTGCGGTAGCCTGAATTGCGGAACATGTCGGCCATCGTGTACTGCTCGGGCTTGATGATCATGGCAGCGTTGCCGGGCGCTATGCCTGTGTCGGGGCGTCGCCAGGAATATTCGCCTGTCAGGAGCGAGTAGCGCGAGGGGGTGGAGGTGGAGGCCACGGCATGGACATTGGTGAATTTCGTGCCCTGCGCTGCCAGGCGGTCGACGTTGGGTGTCTGCACGCGGGTTGCGCCGTAAGGCTCCATGTCGCCGTAGCCGAGATCGTCGGCGAGGATGATTATGACGTTGGGCCGCTGCGGGCCGGTAGGCTGTTCGGGAGCCGCAGCCTTCGCGACAAAAGTGAAAGGCGCAAGCAGTGATGATACGAGTGCGAATCTTCTGATCATGGCGGTTGGATGATTATAGGTGATGATTGTCGTGTGGATATTTCAGAGGCTGTAGACTGCGGCGCGGATGCTGTCGGCCATCTCCTGCGGCCGGTGGAGGGCGAGCGTCGGCGGCATCACCGGCTCGCCGATGTGCAGCTCAAAGTGGGCGCCACGGTGGCGGAACACCTCGCGCGGCAGCAGGGCCATCTCGATGTTGAGCCGCAGCCCCGACCGCTCACGCATCCGCGCGAATCGGTAGAACGAAGGTGAATTGCATCCCGAGAATCTGACAGGCACGATAGGGCGGCCGCTGCGCAGCGCGCGGCTTACGAAAGTGGGGCGCCAGCGCAGATCGGCGACTGTGCCGTCGGAGAGCCTGCGCGAGCAGAGTCCGGCGGGAAACACTATGACGGGGCGGTCGGATTCAAACGCGCGGTCGACTGCAAGCGATGCCTCGCGCGACTGGGCTCCGTGCTTGTTGACCGGCAGGAATACGCCCGAGAGCGGCGTGATTGCCATCAGAAGGTCGTTGACGAGCACGAGGGGCTCACAGCCAAATTGCCCGGCGGTCCATGCTATGAGCGTTATGCCGTCGAGTCCTCCGAGCGGATGGTTGGATGCGATCACTATGCGGCTGGCGGACGGAAGCCGTTCGGATCCCGATACGCTGTAGGCCACATCGAGACATTCGAGGGCCGCGCGGCAGAATTCGGCTCCGCGCAGATGGCCAATACGGTCGAGGATATCGTTCATTTCACTCTGGCAGATGAGCCGTTCGAGCCACGCCACGAGCGGACGGGGCATCCACCGCATGCGCTTGCCAAGACGTGCCCGGAGCACGCTTTCCAGGTCGATTTTAAGTGCGGACTGCCGGTTCATGGTGCCTTCACGTTTATATTGTGGCGCCGGAGCAGGGAGGCCGCCCTGTCGACAAACGCCTTCCGCCGGGTTTCGGCAGTGGCGTCGCTTCGGATGATGCTGTCAGCTCTTACCACCCGGAATGTCTCGCCCCGGTGTGCGGGGCTGATTGTGAACAGGAGATGGCTCTGCGCCTCCGCTATGTAGGGATGCCCGAGCGAGTCGCGCCGCAGCCTGACTGTGATGGCGCCCCCTCCCCGGGTGTCGGTGGTGCGCATGCCCGAGATGAAGTTGCCGAGCGAATATACTGTCAGGTGCCGTCGACCGGCTGAATCGGTGTCAATCTCGGCCGGCTGTATGACGTGGGGATGGGATCCGATGACCATGTCGGCTCCGGCATCGTGAATCAGGCGGGCGGTCATGCGCTGCGACTTTTCGGGGAGCAGCCGGTATTCAACCCCCCAGTGGAGGCAGACAGCGACCATTTCGGCCCCTTTGCTGTGGGCGCGGCCGATGTCGGAGCGGATGAGGTCAATGTCGATCGGGTCGACGGCCACTTCCTGACCGTGCTTTATGCCGTTGGTGCCGTAGGTATAATTGAGAAATCCTATGCGGAAGCCGTTGATGTCGGCGATGTGCAGTGCGAGGGAGTCGCGTTTCGAGGGGTCGGCATAGGTGCCGATATGAGGCATGCCGAGCGAGTCGAGCACGGCGATCGTGCGCCTGACTCCGCGGTCGCGTCGGTCAAGACAGTGGTTATTGGCTGTCAGCGCGAGATCAAATCCGGCGTCGCGCAGGGCTTTGGCGTAGGAATCGGGGGCGCAGAACATCGGGTAGCCCGAATACGGCGCGCCTCCGAGTGGGGTTTCGAGATTGACCACGGCATAGTCGGCGTCGCTTATCCACGGTCGCACGGAGTCGAAACAGGTGTCGTAGTCATACGTTCCGTCGGGTTTGCGGGCAGCGTCGATCTGGCTCTGGTGCATCATCGCATCGCCCACAAAAAGCAGCTCCGCCTCTTCAGGGGCGAAAAGAAGCCATGCGAGCGAGATGAAAAGCCCAAGCATCCCGGTAGCGCTTTACTGGTATATCTCGTGTCGGGCGGCGAGGAGGGTGTTTTTCATCAGGGAGCAGATGGTCATAGGGCCGACGCCGCCCGGCACCGGAGTGATCCACGAGCAGAGCGGGGCCACATGCTCGAAGTCGACGTCGCCGCTGAGGCGGAATCCGCTCTTGCGCGATGAGTCGGGCACGCGGGTGGTGCCTACGTCGATTATCGCTACGCCGGGCTTGACCATGTCGGCTGTGACGAAGCCGGGCTGTCCGAGCGCCGCTATGATGATGTCGGCGCGGCGTGTGTGCTCCTTGAGGTCGCGCGTGGCCGAGTGGCATACGGTCACAGTGCAGTCGCCCGGATTGTGCTTCTGCAGGAGCAGCTGAGCCACCGGCTTGCCTACGATGTTGCTGCGGCCGAGCACCACGCATTCGGCCCCTTTGGTCGGTATGCCGTGGCGGTCGAGCAGCTCCACTATGCCGGCCGGAGTGGCGGGCAGGAAGCAGGGAAGGCCTATCGACATGCGGCCTACGTTGACGGGATGGAAGCCGTCGACATCCTTGCGGTAGTCGATGGCCTGGATGACCCGCTGCTCCGAAATGTGGCGTGGCAGCGGGAGCTGTACGATGAATCCGTCGACGTCGGCGTCGGCGTTGAGCTTTTCGATGGTCTGCAGGAGCTCCGCTTCCTCTACGGTGTCCTCGAAGCGGATGAGTGTGGACTTGAATCCGCACCGCTCGCATGCCTTGACCTTGTTGGCAACGTAGGTTTCGGAGCCTCCGTCGTGGCCCACGAGTATGGCTGCCAGGTGGGGGCGTTTGCGGCCCTCGGCCACCATCTGTTCAACAGTGGCCGCTATCTCGGCCTTGATCTCTTCGGCAGTAGCCTTTCCGTCGATAAGTCTCATCGTATGTCAGTAGGGGTATGATATGGAGTTGTGATATTTCAGTCGGAGGCCGGATGGTCAGCGGCGGCGCATCTGGCGCATCATCTTCATGGGATTCTTCATGCTTGTGGCGGCCTTCATCATCTTGCGGGTGTCGTCAAACTGTTTCAGCAGGCGGTTGACATCCTGCACGGTCGATCCCGAACCTTTGGCGATACGCTGTCGACGGCTTCCGTTGATGATCTCCGGATGCTGCCGCTCCTGGCGTGTCATCGAGTTGATGATCGCTTCGACGCCCTTGAAGGCGTTGTCGTCGATGTCGATATCCTTGAGCATCTTCCCCACGCCGGGTATCATTGAGGCGAGATCCTTGATGTTGCCCATCTTCTTGATCTGCTGGAGCTGCGACATGAAGTCCTCAAGGTTGAACTGGTTCTTGGCGATCTTCTTCTGCAGCTCGCGGGCCTCTTTCTCGTCGATGGCCTTCTGGGCTTTCTCGACGAGCGACACGATGTCGCCCATGCCGAGTATGCGGTCGGCCATACGTGCGGGATGGAAATAGTCGAGAGCGTCGAGCTTCTCGCCCGTGCCGACAAATTTGATCGGCTTGGTGACGACGGTGCGTATCGAGAGGGCTGCGCCGCCTCGGGTGTCGCCGTCGAGCTTCGTGAGCACCACCCCGTCGAAGTCGAGGCGGTCGTTGAACTCCTTTGCGGTGTTGACGGCGTCCTGACCGGTCATGGAGTCGACCACGAAGAGGGTCTCCTGCGGCTTGACGGCATTCTTGATCGCCTCGATCTCGGCCATCATCTCCTCGTCGACGGCCAGACGGCCGGCGGTGTCGACGATCACGAGGTCGAAATGGTTCTGACGGGCGTATTTTATGGCATTCGTGGCTATCTCCACCGGATTGCGGTTGCCCTCCTCGGTGTAGACCGGCACCTCTATCTGCTCGCCGAGAACCTTGAGCTGGTCGATGGCGGCGGGGCGGTATACGTCGCAGGCTACGAGGAGCGGCCTTTTGGCCTTCTCGCTCTTGAGCTTCTTTGCGAGCTTGCCCGAGAATGTGGTCTTACCCGAACCCTGCAGGCCCGACATGAGTATGACGGCCGGCTGTCCCTGCACGTTGAGCTGAGCCGTCTCGCCGCCCATGAGCTCCGTGAGCTCGTCGTGGACGATCTTGACCATCATTTCGCCGGGCTTGACGGCATTGAGCACGTCGCGTCCGAGCGCCTTGGCCTTGACCGTATCGGTGAACTGCTTGGCGACCTTATAGTTTACGTCGGCGTCGAGCAGAGCCCTGCGTACGTCCTTGAGCGTCTCCGCTACATTTATTTCTGTGATTTTGCCTTGACCTTTCAGGAGCTTGAAGCTTCGCTCGAGTCGTTCGCTTAGATTCTCAAACATGCGGGTATATGGGATGTGTTGTGATTATCGTTGATTGATGAGACGGTTGGTGTCGGTGTCGGGGAATATGACTGTCGGACGCCAGGTGCGGGCCTCCTCCGGTGTCATGGCGGCATAGCTCATGATGATGACGATGTCGCCGCGGTGCACTTTGCGGGCGGCCGCTCCGTTGAGGCATACGGTGCCCGATCCGGGCTCCCCCTCGATCACGTAGGTGTCGAAGCGCTCGCCGTTGTTGTTGTCGACTATATACACTCTCTCGCCCGCGATAATGCCGGCCGCGTCCATAAGCTCCCGGTCGAGGGTTATCGATCCGATGTAGTCGAGATTGGCTTCGGTCACCCTCACGCGGTGGATTTTGGATTTCAATACTTCTATTGTCATCTTGAAATGGTGATAGTGCGGTGCCTCAGCTCCGGGGCGCAGCGTATTTGATGTTGTCGATGAGGCGGACGTCGCCACACCACACGGTGACGCATCCTACCGATTCCTTGCCCTTCGGCCATTCCTTCAGAGGCTGCATGGTCAGCGGATCGACGATCTCGTAGTATTCCACTTCCATGCCGGGGAAAGAGTTGATGGTGTCGGTGACGTATCTGATTGTGTCGGAGAGCGAGTGGCCGTCGGCGGCATATTCGAGGCTCCCTGCTAAGGTGCGGTGGATCGCCGGAGCTATGGCCCGCTGTTCGGGAGTGAGCCTGACGTTGCGGCTCGACAGGGCCAGACCGTCGGCCTCGCGGCATATCGGGCAGTCGACGATCTCTACCGGTATCTTCTCGATCTCCACCATGCGGCGTATGACGGCTATCTGCTGGAAATCCTTCTCGCCGAAGTAAGCCCGGTCGGGCTCGGCCATCCGCATCAGCTTGCTCACGACCTGCGCCACGCCGTTGAAGTGTCCCGGACGCATGGCGCCCTCCATCACTTCGGCCACGGGCCCGAGATCAAACACCCTGTTGTCGGGCTCGGGATACATTTCTTCGACCGAGGGGATGAAGGCCACGTCGACACCCGCGCTTTCGAGCAGACGGCAGTCGGCCTCCTCCGTGCGCGGATAGGTGCGGAGGTCGTCGGGATTGTTGAACTGGGTCGGGTTGACAAACACGCTGACCACAGTGAAGCCGTTCTCTCTGACGGAGCGGCCTACAAGCGACAGATGGCCCGCATGGAGCGCACCCATTGTGGGCACCAGCCCTACAGTCCTGTCGTTGCTGCGTGCGTCGGCTACGGCTTCCCTAAGCTCCCGCACAGTGCGTATGATTTTCATCTGGATGTTTCGCTTTCAATTTGGTGCCGCAAAGTTACTAAATTCCCACCACACTACAAAAATCAAGTCTCGCCCCCGCGATCTGCTGTTTTCAACCGCTATCTTTACGCAGCGATTATATCCGCATCGAAAATCTTATATAATCTTATTGATATTAACCCTAAAAAATCATACCCTGTGCAATCCAACTCCTTCATCAGGCTCCCCGGCGATCACAGGTAATGGAATGTCTACCGTAAGTCGATGATAGTGTGTTTTTTTTGTTGGTGAATACGATAGGTGTATATAATTGGAATATTTTTTTATAAATCCCTGTAAATAGATAGATCGGACTCAAAAACCATTGTTGAAATTAAACTTTTGAGAATAATGCGAATCTTTTGGTCTGAAAGTTTAACAAGATTGTAGAGGTGTGTCGGGGGTACACACATGTATACAAAAAGTAACACAAGGCGCTTCGGGCGCCGAAGTGTTGATTTCGGCGTAAATGTATTCAGGGCGAATTAAAAATGCATATAAATTGTAGGGACGCGACATGGCGTGTCCGCCCCTCGTGGTGTCATATGCTGTCGGAATAAATCGCTAACTTTGCAGCCTGTAAATAAGCATGGACAAAAGATAGGAATGGAACAGGAATATCCCTCGCCGCTGCTTGAGGCGGCGGTAACACAGCTGTCGCGGCTACCGGGCATCGGACGGCGCACGGCCCTGCGTCTGGCTCTGCATCTGCTCCGGCGCGATCCGTCGGAGGCTACGGCTCTGGGGCAGGCAATAATAGATCTGCGCCGCGATATCCGCTACTGCTCGGTGTGCCACAACATATCCGACGCCGACGTGTGCCCGATATGCGCGTCGCCCTCGCGCGACCGCTCGACGGTGTGCGTGGTAGAAAATGTGCGCGATGTCATGTCGGTGGAGCGCACGGGCCAGTACAATGGTATGTACCACGTGCTCGGGGGAGTCATATCGCCGGTCGACGGCATCGGCCCCGACATGCTTGAGATAGATTCGCTCGTGGGCAGAGTCAGGGCCGGGGGTATCAATGAGGTGATCCTCGCCCTCCCGGCGACTATGGAGGGCGATACCACAGATTTTTATATCTACCGCCGGCTCGAAGGTGTCGCCGGTCTGAAGGTGACGCAGCTTGCCCGCGGCATGGCCGTGGGCAACGACATAGAATATACCGATGAGCTGACGCTCGGCCGGTCGCTGCTGCAGCGCACTCCTTTCGGCGTGTGACGGCCGCCGTCAGAGAGCCAGGGTGTAGATCTCGCGGGTGTCGGCGGCGCGCAGGCGCATGTAGCCGCCGATCTCCGTGCCCTTGTTCTCATGGAGCTTGGCCACAAGCAGGTCGATGTCGGGGCTCTCTACGCCCAGTTCTGCAAATGTGACCGGCAGCCCGAGGGAACGGTAGAAATCCTTGAGCCGGGCTATTCCTTCGAGAGCGGCGCTCCTGTCGTCGGGATCGCTGACGCCCAACACTCGGCGCCCGAACTGGGCTATCTTTCCGGGCGATCGGTGGGCCATGAAGGTCATCCACGCCGGGAACACCACGGCGAGGCCGGCTCCGTGGGTGACGCCGTAGACGGCCGAAATCTCGTGCTCCATCGCGTGGCTTGTCCAGTCCTCGCGGCGTCCGGTGCCGCATATGCCGTTGTGGGCGAGCGTGCCGGCCCACATTATGTTGGCGCGTGACTGATAGTCGGCGGGGTTCTCCATCACTTTGGGCGCTTCCTCTATTATGGCCTGAAGCAGCCCCTCGGCAAGGCGGTCGGTCACCTCGCAGTCGGGCGTCGGCGTGAAATATCGCTCCATGATGTGGGCCATCATGTCGGCTATGCCGGCGGCTGTCTGGCAGGGCGGGAGAGTGGTGGTCAGCTCCGGATCGAGCAGTGCGAATCTGGGCCGGAGCACCTCGTCGGTGCGCAGGCTGATCTTGTGGAGCCCCTCGCTGAGGGTGATCACGCAGTTGCCCGACCCTTCCGATCCGGCAGCAGGTATGGTGAGCACGGAGCCGACCGGGAGCGCTCTTTCGGGAACGGCTTTCCCGGCAAAAAAGTCCCAGAAATCGCCCTCGTAAGGCACTCCGAGGGCTATGGCCTTGGCCGTGTCGATGACAGAGCCGCCTCCTACGGCGAGCAGCCCGTGGAGGCCCCCGTCGCGCACTATCTCTATGCCCCGTCGCACCGGGCCGTCGTCGGGATTGGGCTTTATGCCGCCGAGATCCTCGAACCGTATGCCTCGCGGAGCCGCTCCCTGATCCGTGGGAGGAGTCCGGAGCGTTCGGCCGATCCTCCGCCGTAGACCATCAATACGCTTTCCATGCCGTTGGCCAGAAGCTGCCTGCCGACCTCAAGCTCCGCATCGCGCCCGAATATGTAGCGCGTCGGAGTGCAATATCTGAAGTTGTCCATTCTTATAGGGTTGTGACGTTTGTTCTACACCGCAAACTTACAATTTTTCCCGGCAATCCGCAACCTTTTTTTCGACTCGGCTGCGATCCTTGAAGCCGCTTTAGCCGACGGTCGGCATGTTTTATCGCATATTTTCCCAAAAAAAGAGCGGCGTTGCATACATAATTCGAAAAAAAACGTAAATTTGCAGAAAAATAAGCAGCATATAACTTATTACCCTTAAATCCGCAAATATGGCAATACAGCAAAAGAAATTCTATCCATGGCTCGTGGTCGGGCTCCTGTGGGTAGTGGCGCTCCTCAACTACATGGACCGTCAGATGCTCTCGACTATGCAGCAGAACATAGCCAACGACATTCATGCCCTGCAGAATGCCGAGGCTTTCGGCGCCCTGATGGCGATCTTCCTATGGGTCTACGGTATCTCAAGCCCGTTCTCCGGAGCCGTCGCCGACCGTGTGAGCCGCAAGTGGCTTATCGTCGGATCGCTCGGAGTGTGGTCGGGCGTCACCTACGCCATGGGTCTCTGCCATGATTTCCAGTCGCTGATGTGGCTGCGCGGCATCATGGGCATAAGCGAGGCTCTTTATATCCCCTCGGCCCTCTCTCTCATAGCCGACTATTTTACCGGCCGCGGCCGCTCTCTGGCGATCGGCCTTCACATGACCGGTCTGTATTGCGGTCAGGCCTTGGGCGGATTCGGCTCGATGGTGGCTTCGACATGGTCGTGGCAGGAGACCTTCCATTGGTTCGGCATCATCGGCGTGGCCTACGCTCTCGTGCTCATATTCCTCCTCCATGAAAAGTCGGGCCACGGCATGGCCGCCAAGCCTGTGCCTTCGGCATCAGCCCAGGGCAAGAAGGCCGGCAAGGAGTCGATGCTCCAGTCGTTCGGAGTGGTGTTCTCCACCATGGCTTTCTGGGTGATACTCTTCTTCTTCGCATCAAGCTCCATCCCCGGATGGGCTACCAAGAACTGGCTCCCGACCCTCTTCCACGACAATCTTGATCTCAGCATGGACTGGGCCGGCCCGATGGCCACGCTCACGATAGCCGTCTCGTCGTTTATCGGAGTGATGATCGGCGGCCCGATCAGCGACCGCTGGGTGCGCACCAACGTGCGCGGCCGCATATTCACCTCCGCGATAGGCATGGCCATGATGATACCGGCACTGGTGTTCATCGGTCTGGCCCACAACGCATGGCTGTCGGTGCTCGCCGGCCTCTTCTTCGGTATCGGCTACGGCATGTTCGACGCCAACAACATGCCTATCCTCTGCCAGTTTGTAAGCTCGCGCCAGCGCGCCATGGCCTATGGCCTGATGAACTCCGTGGGAGTGATCATGGGCGCCATCACCACGCAGCTCCTCGGCTCGCTCGCCGAGTCGGTGGGATTGGGTATGTGCTTCGCTCTGATGGGCGGCATACTGCTGATCGCTCTGGCTCTGCAGCTCACAGTGCTGCGTCCGAAATATGACGACAAGGATCAGGAAGAAGCCGTCGGCGCAGCCAACGAGGCCGCCGAGACGATCACCGCCTGATGCAAACAAGAACCAATCATCCTACAAAATAACATTATTATGGAATTCGAGAAAATCAAGGGCCTTATCGACGCCCCGTTCACGCCATTCCTCGAGAACGGCGAAGTCAACTATGCGCCTATACCCGAGTATGCGGCCATGCTGAAGAAAAACGGCCTGAAAGGCGTGTTTATCAACGGTTCGTCGGGCGAAGGCTATATGCTCACCGACGACGAGCGCAAGCGTCTGGCCGAAGCCTGGATGGCAGCGAAGCCCGACGATTTCAAAGTGATAGTCCATGTGGGCAGCTGCTGCGCCAAGAGCGCGCGCGAGCTTGCCCGCCATGCCGCCGAGATCGGCGCGTGGGGCATCGGAGCCATGGCTCCTCCCTTCCCCAAGATCGGACGTATCGAGGAGCTCGTGGAATACATCGAGCTGATAGCCGCCGGAGCGCCCGAACTGCCGTTCTACTACTATCATATCCCCGCATTCAACGGCGCTTTCCTTCCTATGACGGAGCTTCTTAAGGCTGTCGATGGCCGTGTGCCCAACTTCGCAGGCATCAAATACACCTTCGAGAGCATCTACGAGTACAACCAGTGCCGCCTCTACAAGGACGGCAAGTTCGACATGCTCCACGGCCAGGACGAGACCATCCTGCCCTCGCTCGCAATGGGCGGCGCACAGGGCGGCATAGGCGGCACCACCAACTACAACGGACGTGAGCTCGTGGCCATAATCGACGCGTGGAAGCGCGGCGACATCGAGGCCGCACGTGAGCACCAGAACTTCTCGCAGGAGGTGATCAACGTCATCTGCAAATACCGCGGCAACATCGTCGGCGGCAAGCGCATCATGAAGCTCATCGGCCTGGACCTCGGCAAGAACCGCATACCCTTCCGCAACATGACCGACCAGGAAGAGGCCGCCATGAAGGCCGATCTGGAGAACATCGGTTTCTTCGAGAGGTGCAACAAACTCTGATTCATCATGTGGACAATAGACACTGAAAAATATCTTACCGAGTGGCGCGAGCATTACCGCCACGATCTCCTCGACGACATACTGCCTTTCTGGCTCAAGCACGGACTTGACAAGGTGAACGGAGGCGTCTACACATGCGTCGACCGTGAGGGCAAGCTCATGGACGGTACCAAATCCGTGTGGTTCCAGGGACGCTGTCCGTTTGTCTATTCGTTTGCCTACAACAACATCGACAAGCGACCCGAATACCTCGCGATGGCCAAGAGCTGCATCGACTTCATCGAGGCCCACTGCATCGACCCGACCGACGGCCGCATGTATTTCGAGGTGACTGCCGACGGACGCCCCCTGCGCAAGCGCCGCTATGTGTTCTCCGAGTGTTTCGCCATAATAGCCATGGCGGAGTATTCTCAGGCCACAGGCGACCGCTCGTATGCCGAGAAAGCTCTCCGCCTTTTCAAGGAGGTGGTGCGCTTCATCAATACTCCCGGCATTCTGGAGCCGAAATATCTGCCTACGCAGCCTGCCATCGGCCACAGTATCACGATGATACTCATCAACACGGCCGCACGCGTCCGTGAAGTGATGCCCGATCCGATGCTTGACCAGCAGATCGACCGTTCGCTCGAACTGATCCGCACGAAGTTCATACACCCCGAATTCAAGGCGCTTCTGGAGATGGTGACGCCCGAAGGCGAACTCATCGACACGATCAATGGGCGCGTAATCAATCCTGGCCACTGCATCGAGACCGCATGGTTCCTCCTTGAGGAGGCCCGCTATCGCGGATGGGACGAAGGCAAAGGCAAGGAGATAAAGGATATGGCGCTCCAGATCCTCGACTGGTCGTGGGACTGGGGATGGGACGAGGAGTTTGGCGGACTTATCAATTTCCGCGACTGCAAGAAGTTCCCCGCACAGGACTATTCGCAGGACATGAAGTTCTGGTGGCCGCAGACCGAGGCTGTCATAGCCACTCTCTACGCATATCTCGCCACAGGCGACACGAAATATCTCGAAATGCACCGCATGGCCAACGACTGGACCTACGAGTTCCTGCCTGATCCGGTATATGGCGAGTGGTTCGGATATCTCCATCGCGACGGCAGCGTGGCACAGCCCGCCAAGGGCAACCTGTTCAAAGGGCCGTTCCACATACCGCGCATGCTCGTCAAGAGCCAGATGCTCATCGACGATATTCTCGCGGCAAAACGCTGACGATGCCTATTACTGTTTACTGAAATTAACCGACCTCGGGCTGTCTGCGGCATGATGGCCGCCGACGGCCCGAGGTCTTTTGACAGACACCCATGAAAAAAACTCTAACAACGCTGTGCGCGGCAGCTGTCATGACGTTGGCTGCCGTGCCGTCAATGGCCAAAGTGAAGGTGGCCTGCGTTGGCAACAGCATCACCTACGGGGCCACTATCCCCGATCCGCAGCGCGACAGCTATCCCTCGCAGCTCGCCCGGATGCTCGGGCCGGATTATGAGGTGGGCAACTTCGGCCGCAGCGGCGCGACTCTCATGAAGCGCGGACACCGTCCCTACAATGCGACAGAGGAGTGCGCGGCCGCCAAGGACTTCGCCGGCGACATAGCCGTGATACATCTCGGCGTCAACGATACCGATCCGCGCGACTGGCCCGATTTCAGCGACGATTTCGTCGGCGACTATGTGGAGCTGATTGATTCGCTACGCGCACGCAATCCGAAGGTGAGAGTGATCATAGCCAACATATCGCCGGTGCGCACAACCCACTACCGCTGGCGCTCAGGCACGTGTGAATGGCGCGACGCAGTGAGAGCGTGCGTGGCCGACGTGGCGGAAATCACAGGATCAGAGCTTATAGATTTCAATGAACCGCTGCTTGACCGGCAGAATCTGCTCGCCGACGGTCTGCATCCCAACGCCGAGGGAGCGACTCTTCTGGCACGCACTGTCTATAAGGCTATTACGGGCAATTACGGTGGCCTGAAGCTGCCCGAGGTGTGGGGCGACGGCATGGTCGTGCAGCGCTACCGTCCGGTTACAGTCAATGGCACCGCCGACGCTGGCTCTGAAGTCAGGGTGACTCTCGGTCAGGCATCGGCTTCAGCCAAAGCCGACAATCGCGGCCGCTGGTCGGTGACCCTACCCCCCATGAAGGAAGCCACCGGCCTGAGCATGACAGTCAGCGACGGGCGCAGCAGGCTCGAATTCTCCGACATCGCTGTAGGAGAAGTATGGCTCGCGTCGGGCCAGAGCAACATGGAGTTCAATATGGCTCATACCAAGACTTTCGCCGCTGACAGCGCGCTGATGAATGATCCGATGCTCCGCCTGTTCGACATGCTTCCCAGAGCGATTACCAACTCGGCGCAGTGGCCCGATACAGTGTTGGCGCGCATAGACAGCCTCGATTATTATCTGCCTACGCGCTGGGTGAAATCCGACACCCGTTCGGCCCGACGCATGTCGGCAGTGGCCTGGCATTTCGCCCGTGTGCTCCGCGACAGTCTGAAAGTGCCGGTGGGAATTATCTGCAACGCCATAGGCGGCTCCGGCACAGAGTCGTGGGTGGACATCGAGGTGCTCAGCCGTGAGATGCCCGAAGTGCTCGTCAACTGGCGACGCAATGACTATATACAGCCATGGGTGCAGAAGCGCGCCGGAGAGAACACCGGCACCGACAAGGCCGGTCTGGCGCATCATCATCCCTACGAACCCACATTTCTGTTCGCTACCGGCATAAGGCCTCTCGCCGGATTCCCGATAGCCGGCACCATATGGTATCAGGGAGAGTCGAACGCCAACAATATCGAGGTGCATGAGAAGCTTCTGCCGCTTGTGGTCAAGAGCTTCCGCCAGGCTTTCAACCAGCCTGAGATGCCGTTCATATTCGCTCAGCTGAGTTCGCTCAACCGTCCCTCGTGGCCCAAGTTCCGCGACAGTCAGCGCCGTCTCGCACAGGCGATACCCGGCACGGCTATGGTGGTGACAAGCGACAAGGGCGACTCCCTCGACGTGCATCCCACCGACAAGCGTCCCATCGGCGAACGTTTCGCCCGGCAGGCTCTCCACAGGGTCTATTCGATGACCGGCATTGTGCCGGAAGGTCCGTCGCCAGTCAAGGCTGAGCTGAACGCTCCCGGAGAGGTCATTCTGACGTTTGTCAACGGCCTTGGCATGCACTCTTCAGACGGCGCTCCGCTCCGCACTTTCGAGATGGCCTGTTATGACGGCCGTTACTATCCGGCCAAGGCCGAAATCGTTTCCGATAATATAATCAAACTTACTTCCACACATATGTCAGAATCACAACCGCGCTTCGTGCGCTACGGCTGGCAGCCGTTTACCCGCGCCAACCTGGTAAATGCCGACAATCTGCCGGCCTCTACATTCAAACTGCCCGTCAGCGAGGCGCCCACCAGCGAGCCCGGCATCGAGGCCGGAGTGTCGGCCGCGTTCGCCGGAATGGCCTCAGGACGCATCATCCGCGCCGGCGGCTGCAATTTTCCTTCCAATCCTATGGCTCCCGGAGCGCAGAAAAAGTTCTATTCCGGCATCTATGCGCTGACACCCGGTGAAAACGGTCAGGCCGAGGCCACCCTTATCGGTCATCTGCCCGAGCCGATGGCCTACGGAGTATCAGCCACGACGCCCGAAGGACTCGTGATAATAGGGGGAACCTCCGCCACGGCCGCTCTGCGCCAGGTGTCGCTCATCACTGTCAGCGACGACGGGGAGGCGGAGGTATCGCCGCTGCCCGAGCTGCCTGAAGCTATCGACAACATGGCCGCCTGCTATGCCGGCGGACGCGTATATGTGGCTGGCGGCAATGTGGCCGGCAAGCCCTCCAATGAACTTCTTTGTCTTGACCTCAATGACCTTTCGAAGGGCTGGAAGGCTCTCGCATCGTTCCCGGGCAATCCACGCGTGCAGCCGGTCATGGCCGCGTCGAAGGACGCCAAGGGCCGAGAGTGTCTTTATCTCTGGGGCGGTTTCGCCGGTAAGGGCGAGGGCCGCGAGGCATCGCTCAACACCGATGGACTCTGCTATCAGCTGTCGGGCAAAGGCAAGTGGAGCGAGGCACCGGCGCCTGTCGACAAGTCGGGCGAGGAGGTTTCGCTCGGCGGAGGAGTGGCTGTGGCTCTCCCCGACGGCCGCATAGCCGCCATGGGGGGTGTCAACAAGGACGTATTCCTTGAGGCTCTCCGCAATCAGGCCCCCGACTACCTGTCGCATCCGATCGAGTGGTATCGTTTCAATAGCCGTGTGATGGTGTTCGATCCCGCCACGCAGAGCTGGAGCGTCGCTGCCGACGACGAGGCAACAGCACGTGCGGGCGCAGCCGCGGCGATCACTCCCGATGCCGAAATAATACTGATCGGAGGTGAGCTGAAACCCCGTATCCGCACCACGGCGGTATCGGCCATACGCATCTGACCACAGCAGCTTCCGGAGGGTAACTGCCTCTGAGACATAAAGCGGCGTGTCGTTTCTGCATAAGAAACCGACACGCCGCTTTGCTTTTCCTGTCTCAACTTTAGAGGGCTGTCGGGTGTTCTATATTATATCCGCTTCGGATGTGACAATCAAAATATCGACAGTCATGAAAATAATTAACCGCATCATAATATCCGCCTCGGCGCTGCTCGCACTGACATCGTGTGATGCGATGTGGGATACATCGGTCGACGTGCCTCTCGGATATGGAGGGAACCTCGGTATAGGAGTGAGCACGCCGGTCTATTCCCCATGGTCGGGCTACTGGCCCGGATCTTACAACTGGAACGGCTGGAACAACGGCTGGTGGCCGGGGCCTTCCTACATACCGTCGGTCAGGCCCCCTTTACGTCCGGGAGCGGTTGTCAACCGTCCGGCGGTGCGCCCGGGCAATGGAGTGGTGCCTCCGCCCGGCTGGCGTCCGCCGGTCAATACCAATCCGGGGCCTGCCCTGCCTCCTGCCCAGAAACCGATTCAGCCGCGTACGCGCTGACGGCGCGCCGTCAGTGGCGGCGTCGCAGTTCGCGCTCCAGGTCGGTGATGGTCAGACCCATTTCCTCAAGCAGCACGAGCCCGTGGTATACGAGGTCGGATATCTCATACATGAAGCGGTCGCGGTTGCCGTCGACCGCTTCTACTACGGTTTCCACCGCTTCTTCGCCCACTTTTTGGGCGATTTTTTTTACTCCTTTCACAAACAGCCGGGTGGTATATGAATCTTCTGGCATCTGGCGGTGACGCTCGGCGATAAGCGCTCCCAGGCTCCTGATGAAGCCTTCAGACTCGTCGGTATCAAAGCAAGCGGTAGTGCCGCGATGACATGTCGGACCAGCCGGTTTCGCTTTTATGAGGAGTGTGTCGAGATCGCAGTCGGGCAGCATGTCGACCACTTCGAGGTAGTGGCCGCTCGTCTCTCCCTTGAGCCAGAGTGATTGCCGCGAACGGGAGTAGAAAGTCACCCGTCCATGCCGGCATGTGAGTTCATATGCCTCGCGGTTCATATAGCCGAGCATCAGCACCCGCAGAGTCGTGGCGTCCTGCACTATGACAGGAAGCAGTCCGTCGCCGGTCTTTTCGAGCCGGAAGTCGTCAAAGTCCATCATTCTGCATCTTTTTTCATAATCTCATTTCCAGTCCTTTCGCTGCAAGCTGTCGCTTAAGCTCTCCTATGCTGATCTCCCCGTAGTGGAATATCGACGCGGCGAGAGCCGCGTCGGCTTTTCCGACGGTCAGCACATCGGCTATATCGGCCACGCTGCCGGCGCCTCCCGAAGCGATGACCGGTATGCCTACCGCGTCGGCCAGGGCAGCGAACGTGGAGCACGGATAGCCGCTCCGGGTGCCGTCATGATCCATTGAAGTGAACATTATCTCTCCGGCTCCACGCTCTTCGGCTTCGCGGGCCCAGTCGATCAGTTCGCGGTCGGTCAGCCGCGATCCGCCATGGGTGGTCACACGCCATTTTCCGCATTCGCTGCGTGCATCTATGGCTACGACTACAAACTGCGAGCCGTATCGTCGGGCTATCCGGCTTATAAGTGCGGGCTCGGCTACGGCGGCGCTGTTGATGGTGATCTTGTCGGCTCCGGCGTCGAGCAGCCGCGATGCGTCGTCGAGCGATGCGATGCCTCCGCCTACGGTGAACGGAATGCTGATGCGGTCGGCAATACGCTCCACGAGGCAGACAAGCGTATTGCGTCCCTCGCGTGAAGCGCTGATGTCAAGGTAGACGAGTTCGTCGGCCCCTTGTGCGGCATAGCGAGCACCGAGTTCCACAGGGTCGCCGACATCGGCAAGCCCTTCGAAATTTATCCCTTTGACCGTGCGGCCGTTCTTTACGTCGAGACACGGAATGATTCTTTTTGCTGGCATGGATTATGTCAAAGTCGGTTGGCGGTGATATATCTTTCGATCTCTTTCAGTGTTATATGGCCCTCGTAGATGGCTTTGCCTACTATGACTCTCTTCAGGCCGAGACCGTCGAGGCGGCGTATGTCGTCCATCGATGATATGCCTCCGCTTACTGTCACAGTCACCTCCGGGAAGCGCTCCGTGAGCGTAGTGTACATCTCCGTCGCCGGACCGCCGAGCATCCCGTCGCTCGCTATATCGGTGCAGATCGCCTGGGTGAGGCCGTCGGGGATAAAGCGTCCGATCAGAGTCTCCGCAGTCATATCCGATACTTCAAGCCAGCCGTTGACTGCGACTTGTCCGTCGCGTACGTCGGCGCCGAGTATGATCCGCTGAGGGGTGTAGGTGTGAAGCCACGAGGCGAATGTCGCGGGATCTTTCACTGCAACGCTGCCTCCTATAGCGTAGACGGCTCCGGCGTCGAATGCCGACCGGAGGGCACTGTCGGATTTCAGACCTCCCCCGAGCTCGATATCGACAAGCCCGAGCGATGCGATCGCTTCCACCGCCCGCAGGTTGGCAGGCGCGCCGGACTTGGCCCCGTCGAGATCCACCACGTGAATGCGGCTGACCCCTGCGTCGGCCAGGCGACGGGCAGCTTCCGAGGGTTCTTCGTCGTAAGTTGTCAGCCGGGAATAATCGCCTTGCGACAGTCTGACGCAACGGCCTCCGATGATGTCTATGGCGGGTATTATCTCTATCATTGTATTATGGATCGGTAAGGATTGGATGAGTTCAGATATTAAGGAAGTTACGGATTATCCGTTCGCCCGTGGCGCCGCTCTTCTCGGGGTGAAACTGCACACCGTAGAAATTCTCCCATCGGAGGGCCGCGCTGATCAGCCTGTCGCCGTGGCGGGTGGTGGCTATCGTGTCGGAGCAGTTGTGGGCGTAGTAGCTGTGGACAAAATAGGCATATTCGCCTTTTTGCATATCTTTGAAAAGTGGGCCTTCCGTGTTGGAGATCCGGCACCAGCCCATATTGGGGACTTTGACGCCGTGAGCCTCCGGCAGACGCCTGACGTGTGCGTCGAATATGCCGAGGCATTCGGCGTCGCCCTCCTCGGTGTGGCGGCACATAAGCTGCATGCCGACGCAGATACCCAGCACCGGCCTATGAAGCCGGCGTATCACTTCAGTCAGCCCGAGTCCGCGCAGCCGCTCCATGGCTTCGCCACAATGGCCTACGCCGGGGAGAAGCACCCGGTCGGCCCGTCCTATCACAGCGGCATCATCCGTAAGTGTCCATTCGGCTCCGGCCCGGCGCAGCGCGTTCTCCACCGAGCGGATGTTGCCCATCCCGTAATCTATTATAGCTATCATGATCTGATATGTCTTTTATATGATGCCTTTGCTGGAGGCGATGGCAGCGGAGTTGAACGGGTCGCGGCGCACGGCGGCCTTCAGAGCGCGGGCGAAAGCCTTGAATATGGCTTCGGCTATATGATGGTTGTTGTCGCCACGGGCGGAAATGTGGAGATTGCACCGCATGGCCGAGGCGAGGCTCTTGAAGAAATGGCTCATCATCTCCGTCGGCGTGTCGCCCACATATTCGCGGGTGAAAACGACGTCCCACTCGAAGTCGATGCGCCCCCCGAAGTCGAGCAGCACCAGCGCGCGGCA
>CALHWU010000163.1 GCA_938039795.1 uncultured Muribaculaceae bacterium | reverse complement strand
GATCGTGAAATATGCGGCCGACCGCTACATCACCGTCATCCCCGAGATCGAGATGCCCTCCCACTCCGAAGAGCTGACAGCCGCCTTCCCCGAGATCTCATGCACCCACAATCCCAAAGGTGAGCCCGACGTATGCGTAGGCAACGAAAAGACCTTCGAGATACTCCAGAACGTTCTCGATGAGG
This sequence comes from uncultured Muribaculaceae bacterium, assembly GCA_938039795.1. Classification (GTDB taxonomy): domain Bacteria; phylum Bacteroidota; class Bacteroidia; order Bacteroidales; family Muribaculaceae; genus Paramuribaculum. Next base: position 22,613 of record CALHWU010000163.1, on the reverse strand, counting down.
TCATGGAGATATTCCCCTCGGAATATATCCATATCGGCGGCGACGAAGCCTCTAAAAGGGCATGGAAAGAGTGTGAGCTCTGCCGGAAGCGCATGGCCGACGAAGGCCTTAAGAATGTCGACGAGCTCCAGAGCTATCTCATACACCGCATCGAGCAGTATCTCAACTCCAAGGGCCGCTCCCTCATCGGATGGGACGAGATCATGGAGGGAGGTCTTGCGCCCAACGCCACAGTGATGTCGTGGCGCGGCACCGAAGGCGGCATCCGTGCGGCTCGCAGCGGCCACCAGGCAGTGATGACCCCCGGCGGCTACTGCTACCTCGACTCATATCAGGACGCACCGGCCACGCAGCCGGTGGCCATAAGCGGATATCTGCCTCTGGAACGCGTCTATTCCTACGACCCCGCTCCCGACAGCCTCGGCACCGACGTCACCAAATGGATCGCCGGAGTGCAGGGCAATCTCTGGACGGAGCATGTGCCCACAGCCCAGCATGCCGAATATATGCTCTGGCCCCGCATGATCGCCATAGCCGAGATAGGATGGACCCCGCAGGAGCAACGCCAGTGGGAGTCGTTCAGGCCGCGCGCCCTTAAGGTCGCCGACGACATGCGCGGCAGAGGCTACACTGTATTCGATCTTCGCGGCGAGGCCGGCAACCGCCGCCAGTCGACCCGTCCGGTAGATCATCTTGCCCGAGGCAAGAAAGTGACCTACAACGTGCCCTGGTGGACCAACTACAACGCCGCCCGCGAGGCAACGCTGACCGACGGCCTCCGGGGAGGCTGGAGCTATGGCGACGGACGCTGGCAGGGCTTCCTGCATCGCGGCGACGAACGTGTCGACGTGACCATCGACCTTGAGAAGGTCACCGACATCACCTACGTCGGAGCCGACTTCATGCAGATCACCGGCCCCGGAGTCTGGTTCCCCGCCAAAGTCGAGATCCTTATTTCCGACAACGGCACCGACTTCACAGAACTCGCCACCATCGAACACAAGCAGAAGGATTCCACCGGCCTCTCCTTCAAGGAATTCTCATGGAGCGGCAACGCCCGCGCACGCTACGTGCGCTATCGCGCCACCTCCACCGAAGGCTGCCAGTTCACCGACGAGATCATCATCAGATAATAATTCCGCCTGAAACAAACATACTTCCGTCCCCCGCGCAACCATAGCGGGGGACGGATTGTTTTATAGCTGAACCATTTTCAGTTTCAGCTTATGATCACCATCATCTATACCCATCCCGACCCGGAGAGCTACAATCATGCTATACTCTCGGCCATCACCGATATGCTCACCGGACGTGGCGACGATTATCAGGTAATCGATCTTTATGCCGACGGATTCAATCCGGTCATGACCCGCGACGGACTCGCCGCAGTCACTTCCGACCACGTCACCGACCCCCTCATCGAGCGTTATACGTCGATGCTCCAGCGCACCGACCGCGCCATTTTCATCTTCCCCATATGGTGGGGCATGATGCCGGCCATGCTCAAAGGCTTCATGGACCGGGCATTCGTCAAAGGACGCATCTACGACATTACCGACAACGGCGAGATCATGCCATGCCTCTCGGTCGAGCGCACTCTTATAGTCACCACTTCGGAGGGGGACTCCGTAGATTTCGGCCCGTTTGTCAGCGGCTATCTCGCACCGATGGTACTGGAGCCCGTAGGCTTCGGCGGCTGCCAGTGGCTCGACTGCCAGCAGACCGACAGCGGATCGCCAGAGCGGCGCAGGGAATTCATCGGGGAGGTTTTGAAACGGATCTGACCGTCAGCCTGTCAGTCACGGTTGCCCGATCCCGCCATCTCATAGACGATCAGGGCCGTGCCTCCGTCGCGTAGCGTCGAGTCGACAGCCGAGCCGCCGTTCTGGAAGCCATACTCCACGAGGCTCTTGTACTGATCGTAGTTATCGCTTATATAGCCGATAAAACTGCTGTATTTGGGAGAATAAAAAATGATATCGTTCCCCGCCCGGGTAAAATACCGCGAAGTGCCGAACGGATAAGGCCGTCGGGCATCGTGTCGTCCTCGGCTGCTTCGCTGAATATCGCGACGTCATCCCTCTCATCCGTCGTGGCAGCTACGTCCTGCCTGCGCGAACATCCAATCAAAGCCACTGATACTGCCGGCAACACAGCTGCCGTCATCATCTTTCCCATAATCCTCTCATGAAGTATTTCCCGTCTCACTTCCATCTATGCCTGGGCCACTGTCTGCTCAGTGTCACAGTCGACGTTTTTGCGCGGCTCCACATGGATGCTTATATGCATTGAAGCGCCGAAACGCTCGCGCAGCCGCCGTTCGATGTCGCGGGTAAGCTGATGGGCGTCGCAGACTTTCATAGCGCCATCTACCCTGATATGCACATCAGCCGCCATGCAGTTTCCAATGCGCCTCGTACATAGATTGTGAGGATTGTCAACGCCCGGCACAGAGGATATGATCGAAACGATCTCAGTCTCGATATCTTCAGGCAACGACTTCTCCATCAACTCATTGACAGCCGGCACTATAAGATCCCATGCAGCCTTTACGATCAGTACACTCACTGCAACAGCCGCCATGGAATCAAGCACTCGCCAGTCAGAGCCAAATGCTATAGCGCCTCCGACACCTACTGCAGTGGCAACTGAAGAGAATGCATCCGAGCGATGATGCCATGCGTTGGCCACAAGGGCCTGGCTTTGCTGACGGCGCCCTTCGGCCACCGTCACCCGGTAAAGCACCTCCTTGACAGCTATCGAGACCAACGCGGCCACAAGAGCTATCATACCGGGATCGGCAAGCTCCTGATGGCGGAAATAAAAGCCATATATTTTCCCGGAGCCGTTCCAGAAGAGGCCTATGCCTACGGCCATCAGTGCGATCCCTATGACCGCTGTCGCAAGTGTCTCATATTTCCCATGACCATAGGCATGATCATTGTCTTTGGGACGTGACGACAGCTTTACGAATACCAGCACGACTATGTCGGTCAGAAAATCCGACAGCGAATGAACCGCGTCGGCTATCATCGCGCTGCTGTGGCCCACAATGCCTGCGACGAACTTAAAAGCCAGCAATCCGAGATTGGCTGCTGACCCAAGCAGTGTGATGCCGATGATTTTGCCGGTGCGCTTGTCTTTTTCCATGATTTACGCTCTGTCACATATTACAGGTTACAAGGCGCAAAGGTAATAAAAGTCCGCCAATAAAAGAATTCCGATCAGGCGATAGCCATCCGGGCGCGGCGGCGGGCAGCCTGCAGGCCGTAAGCAACCGCAACCGACATCAGCGGACTCAGATAATTGAACACACACATCGGCGCATAGGCAAGCGTGGACACCCCGAGTACAGTCGACTGTGCCATGCCGCAGGAATTCCACGGGATCAGAACCGACGTCACCGAGATAGAGTCTTCAAGCGCGCGTCCGAGTAGTTGCGGCCGCTCTCCAAGCCGGCGGTAGATGTTGCGGTAAATATTGCTGCCGATGATGATCGACAGATACTGGTCGCCCGTGGCGCTGTTGAGAAACAGACCGCTGCCTACAGTAGCGCCAACGAGATGACCCGTAGAGCGGAGCCTCCGGGCGAAGCTGCGCGTTATCGAGCCGAGCATCCCCGATCCGAGCATCACACCGCCGAACACCATGGCGCTCCCCACGAGATATACCGTCGGGAGCATCCCCTCCACCCCTCCGGTGGATACGAGAGGATCAAGGATCTCCGAACCCGTCGTGACCGCAGTGGAGCTCAGAAGCACTCTCCCGGCAACTATTGCCCCGGCGCCCAGACCGCCCTCTCCGCCCGCAAGCATCGTCACGATCTGCGGCTGCAGGGCAAACATTGCCGTCAGAGCCGCCAGAGAGCTGACGGCCAGCGTGAATGTCGTTCCTACCCTCATGGCGAGCAATGCTATCGTCAGCAACGGCACGAGCACAAGCCACGGAGAGATATTGAACGTAGAGATGATCGCATCGCAGATCTCGCTGTGCTCGAAATTTCCCTCTATCCCTGAACCGAGTCCCACGCAGGCGAATACCGCCAGCGCTATCGTCATCGCAGGCACGGTGGTGACCATCAGCGAGCGGATATGGCTGAAGAGCTTCACTCCGGTCGAGGAAGCGGCCAGAACTGTCGTATCACTCAGGGGCGACACCTTGTCGCCGAAATAAGCTCCCGAAATGACGGCGCCAGCTATCCAGGCCTCGTCATATCCCATCACCGTGCCGATGCCCATGAAAGCGACCCCGATTGTGGCGATCGTGGTCCACGACGTGCCGGTCATCACCGACACGACGGCCGAGATCGAGCACGCCAGAAACAGGAACATCACCGGATTGAGCATCTTCACCCCATAGAAGATCATGCCGGGAACTACCCCCGACAGCATCCATGTGGCGCCTACCGTGCCGATGAAAAGCAGCACCGGCACAGCAGGAAATATCTGCCTGACGCTCTTGCGTACGCCGAGCATCAGCACCCGCGCACTGCGTGTGGTTGTGACAACAGTAAGGATCACGCATACCGCCGACGCGCTGAGCAGAAGCCAGTAACCCATCGACAGCACGTCGGACGCACCTCGTGTCAGAATCACCGCTGCCAGCGATACAAGGAGCACCAATATAGGGATCAACGACACTATGAGCGTCGGACTATGTGTTTTATGACTATGTGTAAATTTCATTCCGTATTTTTATTCGCGCAAAATTACACTTTCCCCTCCTCCCCTGCAAATTTCCCCTCATAAAAATTCAAAACTACATCAAAACAATCTTTATACAGTCAAAAGAATCGGCGCGCCGGCGTCGGTGTGTACCGACACGGGCGCGCCGCGTGTATTGGTCGGCTTATAGCCGCACTGGCTTTATTTCAGCTGCGACTGCGGATCGAGGTTGGCTGCCTCGATATCCTTGTAGTAGCGGTATGTGCCAACCTTGAGCTCCTCGCAGGCTGCCTCGTCGGCCACGATGAGGGCTTTCTGGTGCATCTGAAGAGCCGAGATGGTCCACATCTGGGAGATGCCGCCTTCCACGCCATGATGCAGGGCGCGGCTCTTGTTGTGGCCGTTGACGATCAGCAGCACGCTGCGGGCCGACATGATCGTGCCCACGCCGACGGTCAGGGCTGTCTTCGGCACGAGATCGACGTTGTTGTCGAAGAAGCGCGAGTTGGCGATGATGGTGTCGCGGGTCAGAGTCTTCATGCGGGTGCGCGAGGTCAGCGACGAACCCGGCTCGTTGAACGCGATATGACCGTCAGGGCCTACGCCACCGAGGAACAGGTCGATGCCGCCGTAGCTCTTGATCTTCTCCTCATAGCGGCGGCACTCCTCCTCGGGATCCTCGGCATTGCCGTTGAGGATATTGACATTCTCACGGGGTATGTCGATATGGCTGAAAAAATTGGTCCACATGAAGGTGTAGTAGCTCTGCTCGTGGTCGCGGGGTATGCCGCAGTATTCGTCCATATTGAACGTCACGACATTCTTGAACGACACCTTGCCCTCCTGATACAGTTTGATCAGGTTGCGGTACATTCCCAGAGGGGAGCTGCCGGTCGGGCATCCGAGCACGAACGGATGTTCGGCCGTAGGTTTGGCTTCGTTGATACGGGCTGCAACATAGTTGGCTGCCCATGCCGATACGTTAGCGTAGTCGGGTTCGATAATCAGTCTCATCTATGAATATTGTTTTAAGGTTATATGGATTACGATATTTTGAGAGAGCAAACTTACATAAAATCGACGGGATTTTCAACCCGGAAAGCCACATATTTCATTTCAGTTCAAAAAAAATCGTAAAATCAGCCGAAATGACAGAAAAATGCGTAGATTTGCAATATAAAACAATATAATCCTCAACACACCCTGAAACGACATGAAAACCAACCTTAGTTCACAAATCAAACTCGAACGCATACCAAGGCGCTACTACGACCCGCAGGGCGAGATAGAGCTGGCCGCGCTTACGCGCGAAGAAAAAATCTACACCCGCATCTTCGAGACCGCTTCAGCCGGAAGCGAATATATAGCCCGGCAGATAGCCAAGGTCATCAACCGGAATGTGGAGGATAAGGGCAAATGTGTGGTCACATTCGGCTCCGGAGTGAGCACCCACAGCGCATATGCCGCTCTGATAAAGCTTTACAAGGATGGCGAAGTTTCGTTCGACAAAGTGGTGTTCTACAGTCTCAGCGAATTTTTCCCACTTATCCCCAACGGCCCGAGCACGCTGCGCAAGATGAAAGAAGTGCTTCTCGACCACGTGGACATCCGTCAGGAAAACATCCATACTTTCGATCCCGATGTCACGAAAGAGGACATGTTCCAGCGTTGCAAAGCCTATGAGAAAGCCATCGCCGACGAAGGTGGCCTGGATCTGGCCGTATGCGAGATAGGCGCCCAGGGATCGCTGGCATTCAACGAGCCGGGCACTCCCGACACGAGCCTCTGCCGCCTCGTGCTGCTCGGCAATGAGACACGCCACAACGTGCAAAGCGACTACAACTGCGAGGATGTCCCCACCACCGCCATCACCCTCGGCATTGCCAACATACTCTCGGCCGACCGCGTGGTCACCATGGCCTGGGGCGAAAACCGCGCGGAGATCGTCAAGAAGACTGTCGAGACACCCGCCGATGCCAACGTGCCCGCATCATTCCTGCAGGGCCACGCCCACGCCAAGGTTGTGGTGGATCTCCCCGCCGCCGAAGACCTGACGCGCATCTCGCAGCCCTGGAAAGTCACCTCATGCGAATGGACCGACAAGCTCATCCGCCGCGCCATCGTATGGCTCTGCCACATGACCGGCAAGCCCATCCTCAAGCTCACCGACAAGGACTACAATGACTGGGGACTCGGCGAACTCCTCGCCCTGTATGGATCGGCCTACAACGTCAACATCAAGATATTCAACGACCTGCAGCACACCATCACCGGATGGCCCGGAGGAAAGCCCAACGCCGACGACACCTACCGTCCGGAGCGCGCCAACCCCTATCCGAAGCGTGTCATCGTGTTCAGCCCCCATCCCGACGACGACGTCATCTCCATGGGCGGCACGCTTAAACGGCTTGTCGACCAGAAACACGACGTGCATGTGGCTTACGAGACTTCGGGCAATATCGCTGTTGGCGATGAGGACATGATGCGCTATTTCCTGATGATGGACAAGATCGCGCCTATGTTCGGCTTCGACAAGGGAGGCTATTCGCAGCTCTCGGAGGAAGTGCACAACGCCGTACGCAACAAGCAGCCCGGCGACATGGATCCCGCCGACGTCCGCGAGATCAAGACCATGATCCGTCAGGCCGAGGCCACCATAGCCTGCAACTATATCGGAGTAAAGCCGCAGAACATCCACTTCCTGCGTCTGCCGTTCTATGAGACCGGCACCATAAAGAAGGGCGATCTCAGCCAGCGCGACGTCGATATCGTCAAGAAGCTGCTGACCGACGTCAAGCCCCACCAGATCTTTGTGGCCGGCGACCTCGCCGATCCCCACGGCACGCACAAAGTGTGCACCGACGCTGTGCTCGCGGCTGTCGACGAGCTGAAGGACGAGCCCTGGATGAATGATTGCCGCATATGGATGTATCGCGGAGCCTGGGCCGAATGGGAAATCGACCATATCGAGATGGCAGTGCCCATCAGCCCCGAAGAGCTCCGTTTCAAACGCAACTCCATCCTCAAGCACCAGAGCCAGATGGAGAACGCTCCTTTCCTCGGCGACGACGACCGCCTCTTCTGGCAGCGCGCCGAAGAGCGCAACAGGGGCACAGCCCAGCTCTATCAGGGACTTGGCCTTGCATCCTACGAGGCCATAGAAGCATTTGTGGAATACCACATAATCCGCGACTGATCAATTTACACACTCACTCTCTCCCGGAAGCCGTCAGACAGCTTCCGGGAGTTTTTATGATTGCCGATGACTGACTTTACACAACTGGCCGACTGGATTTGCCTTGACGCCGAATTCGCCGAGGGCGTGGAAATGCTCGAACTGGCGATAATGAGCGGTGACGGGCGACTGATATACCGCCAGCGGTTCCGACCGGCCACGCTTAAACGCTGGCGCAGCTATCCACATGGCATTACGCCTGATATGGTGGCCTCAGAGCCACTCTTTGCCGAATGCCGTCAGGAGATACAGAGCGTTATTGATGCCGCCTCCCACGTCATTGGGTTCGCTGTGGAAGAAAACGACCTCAACAAACTGCGCCACGAAGGGATCCATATCCCCGAGACGCTGCGGATAGTGGAGATACGCGATTGGTTCTGGATCACCTACGGGCTTGAAAACAGCCTCGACTACCGCCAGAACGTAGGACTCAGCACCTGTTGCCGCGAGCTCGGGATTGAGATTGATGAAGGGAAAGAACACTCGGCCGACTATGATACCGAATGCACTCTGATGGCTTTCACAAGCCTGATCGGCCGGTATGCCGGCAAACGTAATCTTGACAAAGCCGGAATAGAGGAGATCGAACGACAGTTTGCCGAAGAGTTTGCAGTTGAAAAGGATCGCTACGACCGTGCCAACGGAGCCGGATACTGCAGCATAATACGGCAGCCCGACGGAAGATATCAGATGAAGTTCAGCAAAGAGCCTTTGAGCGCGGGCCCCGAAATAGTCGCCTCTGTGGCTGTCGCCAACCGTAAGAAAGCGATGGTGAGATTCAGTCAGATGCTTACCGGCAAGATCCTCTACGGCAATTTCCGGTTCGACCGACTGTCGCGGCGGAAACTCGACGAATTCAACGCCTATACCGACAGCTATGAGGCCGACGACGAGCAGTTCAACTCCAAGCTGTTGCGTCTTGCCGGCAAATTTCGCTGAAAGGATCCTTTTCAGGAACGATAATCCGAAAGCCTTTCCTGCAGAAACTTACGGGCATAGAAAATACGGCTCTTGACCGTCCCGAGCGGCAAATGCATGCGCTCGGCTATCTCTGAATATTTGTAACCGGCGACATGCATGGTGAACGGTATACGGTAGCCATCCGGAAAACTGTTGACGACTTCCGTGATCTCGCTGGCCAGATAAGTTTCTTCAGGTGAGGGCTGGAGGCAGTTTTCAGGAGTGTTGATGCGGTAAAGATCATCGGAAGTGTCGACAATGGTGGCTGACCTCACCATCCGCCGGTAACGGTTAATAAAGATATTGCGCATGATGGTGAATACCCAGCCTTTGAAATTCGTATCATCCTGATACATCTCGCGGCTGTCAAGCACCTTCAGCGTGGTATCCTGAAGCAGATCATATGCGTCGTCGCGGTTTAAGGTGAGCACATAGGCAAAATTCAGCAGATTTTGCTGAAGACCGAGCAGCTTCTCCATGAATTTGGCGTTAGTCATAGTCGTCAGATTAAGAAATACATCATTACAACCTTGAGCCAATCGCTTGAGTTTCGCAGTTTAACATCATTTCATATCCTTTATGTTTCCACCGATGGAGCCACTATCGCCTGATATCATACAATGGATCGCCGACCATTCCGCGGCCGACGTAGCCACACTGCGGCTGCGTCATCACTCCGATCCGAGCCTGATGCACGCCATACTGCAGATTGAGGCACGGCGCAAGACTGCCTCCAAGCTTGCCGACACACTGAAGTGTCTGTCATTTCAGTTCCCCGACATGATTGCAGCCGAGCAATCGACATCCGACGCACTCGCCGCCATCCATTCATCTATAATCGGCAAGGCCACGATTGTTGCCGACCTGACGTGCGGACTTGGCATCGACACCTTCCATTTCGCCGCTGCAGGCCGCAAGGTGACAGCCATAGAGCGCCGCCCCGAGGCGGCCGAGGCTGCCCGGCTCAATGCCCGGGCTCTCGGACTGGCCGGAAGCGTCGAAGTGATCACAGCCGACAGCACCGAATGGCTCCGGAGCGCCAACAGACGGCATTACGACTGCATATTCATTGATCCTGCCCGTCGCGACACCCTCGGCCGACGCTGCTACAGCCTGGCCGATTGCACCCCCGATGTGACAGCATTGCTCCCCGCGCTTCGCGATATCACCGGTAAAGTAGTGATAAAGGCCTCCCCGATGCTTGATGCCGAAGCTGTGGCGCATCAGCTGAAGCAGGTAAGCGACATTTATATTATCGGCACAGCCACAGAATGCAAGGAGCTTGTGGCCGTGATAGACTTCAGCATACCATCCGAAACTCCCTACACACTCCATGCTGTCACAGCCACGCAAGGAGGAATCTCTCACGTGACTCCGGGAGGGGATCATCGATCTGCCGATATCGCGATAACCATTCCCGTCAACGGCATGAGGCTCTACGAACCCTATCCTTCTCTGATGAAAGCCGGTCATTACGGCTGGATTGCCGCAGCATACGGCATGTCTGTTCCCGACATCAACACCCATCTGTTTCTATCGCAGGGAATCACCGACTTTCCAGGAAAAGGGTATGAAATAATAGAAGCCATGAATTTCGACAAACGTTCGATAAAGGAGATTGTCTCACGTAAGATAAAGGCCAATGTGGCTACACGCAACTTCCCGCTCGACGCTCCGGCGCTGGCCCGTCGCCTTAAGATCGCCGAAGGAGGCGAACTGCGCGTCTACGGTATAGGATGCGCTTCGGAAGGATACATGCTACTCATCTGCCGGCCATTGCAATAGACCGGCAGCAGGCGGCGTCATACTTTATTTTTTCTGAAACATGCGGGCTATCTGGCGCTTGTCGTCGCGCTCCTTTATGGCCTGACGCTTGTCGTATTCCTTCTTGCCCCGGCCTATGCCCACCACCATCTTGGCAAGACCCTTGGCGTTGATAAACACCTTGAGCGGCACCACAGTGAATCCGGCATCCTTTCCGGCCTTTGCAAGTCGGGCTATCTCCTTCTTTTTCAGGAGAAGCTTGCGGTCGCGGCGTGCGGAGTGATTATTGTATGAACCGTAGAAATATTCGGCCACATACATGTTCTTGACCCAGACTTCCCCGTCGCTTACCAGACAGAAAGTATCGGTCAGACCCGCCTTGCCGAGGCGTATCGACTTTATTTCAGTGCCGGTCAGCACTATGCCGGCCGTAAACGTCTCGGATATCTCGTAGTCAAACCGTGCCCGACGGTTGACTATATTCACTTCATTGAGTTTCATAGAATAAGATTGAATAACAGGATGATAAGAAACGGCGGCACTATCACCGTACAGATCGTGAACGCCATGAACCGGCCAATGCTTGCCGCACGCACAGCCATATACCTCTCGCCGCGCCAAAGCACTATCGCGGTATATATGCCAAAAAACAGCACAAGATCTATGTCGAAAGGCAGACAGTTCTGCACCAGAAGACTCAAAGCAAGCAGCGACTGTCCCATAAGCACATAGGTCTGAGTGCGTTTGTCGCTCGGAATAGAGTCGGTAAACCGGCATATGTAAGTCGACATGAAATGGGTAGCGATGAAATAGCTGACAAAGAAGGCCACAAATTCAATGACAGCCAGACTGAGCAGCTCCACGAAAGTATGCTCCAGATGATATACTCCCTGCATGAACACCGACAGTCCCATCGCGACTGTCAGCGGAAAAAAACCGGAGCGTGCCAGCTGCGAAGGATCGACACCCTCGGCCGAGATATCCTCCCAGCCACGCGAGGGCGACATTATCAATTGAAACAGTAGTTTTATAAACCTTAACATATGGAAGCACAAAGTTAGTGATTTCGGATGGAATTTAGGGATAAACTTCGTAAATTTGTGGCCAACATTTGAAACCAACATCAAAAATAATGATTCAGAAAATCCTTTCAATCTCCGGACGCCCCGGACTTTTCAAGCTCGTCAATCAGGGCCGCAACATGCTGATAGTGGAATCACTCGCCGACGGCAAGCGCATGCCCGCCTATTCCCACGACAAGGTGGTGGCTCTCGCCGACATCTCGATATATACTGCCGATGATGAGGAACGTCCGCTCGTAAAGGTGCTCGAAACCATCAGAGACAAAAACGATTCAAAGACTGTCGACGTGAAAGCCATGGGATCCGATGCCGACATACGCAAGTATTTTGAGACCATACTTCCTGAATTTGACAAGGAAAGGGTCTACACCAACGATATTCGCAAAATTTTCAACTGGTACAACTGCCTGATCAAGGCCGGCATCACCGATTTCTCTCTGCCGGAGGCAGAAGCTGAGGGAGAAGAAGTGGCTGAATCCTGATAAAGCGGCTCACTGGCGGCGGATCGCGCTTCGGCCGCCCTTTCGTGATCACACACCGTGGGATGCCGGGAGATACCATGATCCCGGCTCCCCCGGTGTTTTATGATTAATGACCCGATAAACAATCCTGCCGTATCCGGGGTTATTAAAGGGTAATATGTTTATGAGTGTCTACCCGATGAGGATGTTTCGGAAAATAACCATGTGGATATTGTCGGTGCTGCTGCTTATAGTCATAGCAGTGCCGATAGCCCTTTACATACCGGCGGTGCAGGCGTTTGTCAAAGACATAGCGCTGAAAGAGATCAAGAAATCCACCGGCATGGACATTACCGTCAAGTCATTACGCATAAGGTTTCCCCTGCGGCTGTCACTGCAGAGCGCGACGGTGATGGAAGCGGCAGGCGACACGATGCTCAGGGCAGGAAATGTAGAATTCCGAGTCGCCATGGCTCCACTGCTTAAAGGTGATATCAGAGTAGATGGCGCCCGGCTTACAGATGCTTTCTATCAGTTGGGCGCACCTGACTCTGCGATGTGGCTCAGGGCCGACATCCGCGATCTGACTCTCGATGGCGCTGCGGTGAACCTCAGGAAAGGCATTGTCGACATTGACCGCGCGTTGCTCGACGGCGGAAATGTAAGCCTTATTATAAACGACAGCCTCTCGACAGACCAGGCCTCCGACACAGCCGCTTCCTCCCCTCTCATCATACGTGCGCTCGACATCACCCTGCGCGACGTCGACTACTCCATGTCGATGCTCCCGGTGATCGATTCTCTTGGTGCGCAAATACCCGAAATAAGGCTGCGCCACGGAATTGTCGACATGGCCTCGCGCACCGTCACGGCCGAAAGCCTGACGGCCGATTCGCTTGATGTGGCTTACCTCACCCCATCGGCCGAATACCTGAGTTCACATCCCTTACGACCCGACACTATCACTGAAGCAGCGGAATCCCCTGCCGATCCGCAACTCTGGACAGTCACAGCCGATCATCTTGCGTTCAATGCCCGCAGAGCGTTATATGCCCAAAGAGGCATAATCCCTGCCAAGGGGCTCGATTTCGGCTATATTGAAGCTTCAGGGATAGCCATCGAGATAGATTCGCTCTATAATCGCGGCACAAGTCTGCGGGTACCTTTACGCAGTTTCCATGCCACCGAACGATCCGGTATCGCCTTACGCGCCGACGGCACCTTTGCCATAGATACCGCCGGAACGATGAGTGCCCGCCAATTCCGCATCTCGACCGACTTCTCCACTCTCGACATCGACGCAGAGCTTGGATTCACCTCCGGTCAGGCCTCGACGCTCCCCCTCCGGCTCGCAGCGTCCGCCCGCATAGCTCCTGTCGACGTAAAGATGGCTTTCCCGACACTTGCCCCGATGCTTGCATCCGTTCCGGCCGGCTCGGATCTCTCGTTAAAAGCCGATATCGACGGAACGACCAAAAGCATCGATATAAACACTCTCGAAGCCACTCTCCCGCGCATCTTCACAATCGGCGCCGACGGCCATGTCGATAATCCGCTCGACATCGCCTCCATATCCGGCCGTATCGAACTGTCCGGTAAAATGACAGGACTTGACAGGCTTAAACCATCGCTTCTTGATGCGAAACTGGCCCGCTCCGTCGACATTCCCCCCATAGCGCTCAAAGGGCGTGCTGACTTCCGGCCGGGTCTGATATCCGCGCTCATCAATGCAACTGCCGGCGACGGACACGTAGTAGCCGACGGATCATGGCGACAGCGTGTGGAGGGCTATGAGGCGTCGGTGGAATTCGAACGTTTCCCCGTGGCTTCATTCATGCCCGCTCTCGGCCTTGGAGAACTCACGGCAGGCATCACAGCCAAAGGGCACGGCTTCGATCCCCTCTCCCCGTCGACTGCCATATCCGCCCGTGCAGAGATAGGAGAGCTGAATTATCAGGGCGATGAATATTCCGACATTGTCGCTGACCTGCAGCTTGCGAAAGGAGAACTGCAAGGATACCTGACATCCAACAATCCAGGAGCCATGCTCGATGTTGAACTACGCGGCACGGCATCTCGCCAAGGATTCACATGGGATGTCGACGGCGACATACATTCCCTCGATCTGCTTGCCCTGCGGCTCACCGACTCTCAATGCTCCGGCTCCCTCAATATCACCAGTCATGGTTCCATGAGCGGAGACGCAGCTGTAATAGACGCCACTCTGTCGGTGGCCGATCTTGACTGGAACCTTGCCGGTCACCGTATCACAGCGCCGACTACCGACCTGCGGCTGCTGACCTCCGATTCGACTGTCAACGCCTCCCTCGCCTCCGGCGACATGTCGCTCACTCTCGCCACTTTCTGCGGACTCGACTCGCTCATGGCACGCATGGCGGCGCTCCCTGCAGTGATCGACACCGCCATAACGCGACGCGATGCCGACATAACTGCCATACAGCGTGCGCTGCCCCCGCTCAATGCGATCATGACTGCCGGATCCTACAATATTCTTTCCGACCTCATGGGCGCCTCCGGCATAGGATTCAGCAATGCGTCACTCTCCGTGAGCAATGATTCGCTGATGAACTTCAACACCCGTATCATCGGTTTCCGGTCGGGTACCACGCGCCTTGACACCCTTCAGTTCGCAGCAGTGCAGCATGGCAAATATCTCGCATTCAACGGAGCGCTCAACAATCGTCCCGGCACCTTCGACCAGTGGGCCCATGTACGCCTGACAGGATATCTTGCCGACGACCGGCTCGCATTGCTGATGCGCCAGCGCGATATCAACGACCGCGAAGGCTTCTTCCTTGGCGCCAATCTCGCCATGACCGATTCGCTGGCCACACTTCGTTTCGTCCCCTACAGCCCTGTCATAGGCTACAAGAAATGGAAACTCAACGCGTCAAATTTCATCGCCTACAACCTCTATGACCATCATATCGACGCCGACCTTGAGATGGTATCGGGAAGCAGCCTGATACGGCTCTTCACCGAGCACACTCCCGGCTCAACGGCGCAAGAGGATCTCATAGTGCAGCTCAAGGATATCCAGATACAGGACTGGCTGACAATATCGCCGTTCGCTCCGCCAGTCAAAGGCAGCCTCGGAGCCGACATGCGCCTCAGCGCCGAGAACGGCACTCTCACCGGCAAGGGCAACGTGAGCCTCAACGACCTGTATTACGGGCGCGACCGAGTGGGGTCGTTCGATATCGGACTTGATGTGGGCACCGACCGCTCCGGACGTCTCACAGCCGACGCATCCCTTAAGGTCGACTCCATTGAGGTGATCACAGCCATCGGCTCGCTCAACGACACTGCCTCGGCAACACCTTTCCATCTTGATTTCGAGATGATCCGGTTCCCGATGCACGTAGTCAATCCGTTCCTGCCCAAAAACATGGCCCGTCTGTCGGGCATGCTCAACGGTCGCCTCGACATCACAGGATCACTCGCTCACCCCGTATTCGACGGTTATCTCGACTTCGACACAACGGCGGTGAAAGTAGGAATGCTCGGCACATCCTTCAGTTTCTCCGAAGAGAAAATTCCCGTTGACAGCTCCGTAGTCAGATTAGAAAATTTCACGATCAGGGCTGCAAACAAAAACCCGTTGGCCATCGACGGCACAGTCGATCTCAGCAATCTCACCGACATAGCGATGGATCTCAGCCTCAAAGCCAAAAACATGCAGATCGTCAACTCCAGCCGTCCACGGGGAGCCGATGTCTATGGCCGCGCGTTCATTGATCTTGATGCAACGGTGAAGGGCAACATGCGCTACATGGCTGTCAACGCCGACCTCAATCTCCTTCCGGGCACAAACGTCACTTACGTCATTCCCGACATGGAGTCAGCTCTCGTGTCGCAGTCTACGGGCGAAATGGTCAAGTTTGTCAACTTCGCCGACACGGCTGCCGTGGCCGAAGCCGATACGCTCGCCCGAACAACAATGATAGGCCTCGACGCCACGCTCACCATTTCGCAGGGATCCACCATCAACGTCGATCTCTCGGCCGACGGCAAAAACCGTGCGACCGTGGCCGGCTACGGCACGTTTGACTATACGATGAGTCCCCTCAACGACGGAAGGCTCACGGGACGCTTCAACATCAACAGCGGTTTCGTACGGTATACTCCTCCGATGATGTCGGAGAAGAAGTTTGAATTCAACGAGGGCAGCTATGTGGCCTTCAACGGCGACATGCTCAACCCCATACTCAACATCCACGCCACCGACCGTCTGAAAGCCAATGTCACCCAGACAGGACAGAACTCACGCCTGATCAACTTCAACGTCGGACTGTCAGTCACCAATACCCTGCAGAACATGAATGTGGCATTCGATCTGTCAACGGACGATGATATCACCGTACAGAACGAGCTGTCATCCATGAGCCCCGACCAGAGAGCCAACCAGGCCATGAACCTGCTCCTCTACAACACCTATACCGGCCCCGGCACGAAGGCCTCCACAAGCCTCTCGGGAAATCCGCTCTACTCATTCCTGGCCTCGCAGCTCAATTCTTGGGCGGCCCAGAACATTCGCGGCATTGACATATCTTTCGGCATTGACCAGTACAATCAGACGACCGACGGTGCAAGCTCAACTACGACGAGCTACAGCTACCGCGTGTCGAAAAACCTGTTCAACGACCGCGTGAAGATCATTGTCGGAGGCAACTATTCCACTGATGCCGACACCGATGAGAACTTCCAGCAGAATCTGATCAACGATATAGCGTTTGAATATATGCTCAACAAACGTGGCACCATGATAGTGAGGATATTCCGTCATACAGGCTATGAGAGCATACTCGAAGGTGAAATCACGCAGACAGGTGTCGGATTCGTGATGCGCCGCAAGATCAATTCACTCAAGGACCTGTTCAGATGGGCAGGACGTCTGCGCCGGTCGCTGATGCATCAGCCCGCGGCAAACCCTGCCCCCGCAGCCGCTCCCTCTCCTGCTGCCCCGGAGGCTGAAACCAACAGGAAACAACAATGACTATGACCAGAACCCACATAATGCGCTCCCTTGCGGCACTGCTGCTCCTGGCCGTGACTGCATCCTGCTCCACTACCCGGCGCCTTCCGGCCGATGAAGTACTCTATACCGGGGTAAAGAAGATCGACATCGTAGTACCCGAAGGAGAGAAATCGGCGCCCGGACTCGACGATCAGGTGAAGAATGCTGTCAATGTGGCGCCCAACAACAGCCTGATATCCCCTTACCTGAGATATCCGTTCCCTCTCGGGCTATGGGTCTACAACAACTGGCCGAACCCGCCGAGCGGATTCAAGCACTGGCTGTACGAGAAGCTTGTGGCCGAACCGGTGCTCATCAGCGACGTACGGCCAGAAGTGCGCACGAAGATGATCGACGAGATCCTCGACAACAACGGCTATTTCAGCGGCACCGCCTCCTATGAGCTGATAAAGGGCAAGAATCCCAAGAAGGCACGCATACTCTACACTGTCAATACAGGAGAAGCCTACCCCCTCCACTCCGTCGAACTGCTTCCCGACACCACGCGGCTCTACCATCTCATCGACTCGATAGCGCAGGCGGGGACATATCTCAGGGCCGGCAACAGATACTGCACCGACTCGCTGTCGGCAGAAAGAGTGAGGATCACCAACGCTCTGCGCAACCGCGGATACTATTTTTTCCGGCCCGACTATATCGAATACCTCGCCGACTCCACCATCAATCCCGGAAGCATAGCTCTGCGCATGACCATCGCCACCAATATACCGACCGGACTGCTCATGCCGTACCGTACGGGAAAAATCACCACACGCATTTTCCGCAATAAAGGGGGCGGCACTCCCGACACAATCATGACACGCCGGGGCATGGTCATACAGATGAAACCGTCGCGGCTCCGCAAAAACCTGATTCCGTCATGCATCGCGTTCAGAGGAGGACGCACATTTTCCGTACGCGACATGAACCGCACGCAGACGTCGCTTTCGCGTCTCGGGATATTCAGCGGCATCGAGATCAATGTCTACCCCGACACTGCATCCTCCGAGAGACTGCTCGACGTCGACATAGACTGTACGTTCGACGCGCCTCTTGAGGCATCGCTCGAAGTCAACGTCACGTCTAAATCCAATTCATACCTCGGCCCCGGCCTGACGTTCGGACTTACCAACCGCAATCTCTTCGGCGGAGGCGAGCAGCTGTCGCTCAATCTTACAGGCAGCTACGAATGGCAGACCGGACGCGACCGTGGCAAATCCATATTCAACTCCTATGAAATAGGTCTTACCACCGCCCTCTCCTTCCCCCGGCTTCTCGCCCCGCGCTTCATACCGCGCTCAAGGCGCGATGTCAACTGGACGCGCATCGCACTCAACGTCGACCTGCTCAACCGGCCCCATTATTTCCGAATGGCACAGTTCAACGCCTCGTTCAATTACGACTGGCGCCTTAACCGCTATGCGTCCAACACCCTGACATTATACAAGATCACCTATACTAAGCTCCTCAACACCACAGCCGACTTCGACTCCGTCATGAATGCCAACCCGGCCATTGCTCAGAGTTTCCGCAATCAGTTCATACCGCAGATCGGCTACTCATTCGTGCTCGACCGACCGATAGGTAATGACAACAATATCAACTGGCAGTTTTCCGTACAGGAAGCCGGTGGCATCACCGACCTTATCTATCGGGCAGCAGGCCAGAAAGGAGAGAAGAAGCTGTTCGGCACGCCGTTCTCGCAATTCATCAAGGGCCAGACACAACTCGTCTACAGCCGTCGGCTCTATGGCGACCACTGGCTTGTGAGCCGCGTGGCAGTTGGAGCCGCCCATGCCTACGGCAACTCCTCGTCGGTGCCCTACTCGGAGCAGTTCTATGTCGGAGGTGCCAACTCCATCAGAGCCTTCACCGTCAGAAGCATAGGTCCGGGCAGCTATCAGGTGCCGAAAAATCTCATCAACGGATACTTTGACCAGACCGGCACGTTTAAGTTTGAATTCAACGTAGAATACCGCTTCCCGATCTACGGCCCTCTTCACGGAGCAGTGTTTTTCGACTCGGGCAATGTATGGCTCCTTCGCTACGACCCGCTTCGTCCCGGAGGCAAACTGCGCGGCTCCACATTTTTCAAGAATCTTGCCACAGGCACCGGCGCAGGACTGCGACTCGACATAGGCATGCTCGTGGTCCGCGGAGATCTCGGAGTAGGCATCCATCTGCCATACGACACCGGAAAGCGCGGATACTACAACATGCAGTCGTTCGGACGATCCCTTGCCTTCCACCTCGCCATCGGCTACCCCTTCTGATTGCACGCCCAAGCCAACATTTCGACACTTCAGGCGTTATTACTTAAAACAATTCTAACACACTTCATGACTATGAGCGATTTCAACGAACTTATCAAAGACTCCAAGCCGACGCTCGTCGACTTCTTCGCCACCTGGTGTGGCCCGTGCAAGATCCAGGGGCCCATCCTCGAACAGGTCAAGGCATCACTGGGTGATGCGGTCAATATCATTAAGATCGACGTAGACCGCAATCCGGAGCTGTCGGCCGCTTACCATATACGTTCCGTGCCGACGCTTATCCTCTTCGTCAACGGCGAAGCCGGATGGCGCGGCTACGGCGTCCATCAGGCCGATCAGCTTGAGGCCAAGCTCCGCGAGTTTATCGACAAGGAGAAGTAAACCCTTCAGCTGACTCAACACAAACTGAAAGCGGTGTGCCGGCTCACGCGAGCCTCGCACACCGCTTTGGTGTATGGTGATGTGATGTCTGATCAGCCGAGGAAGGCCAGTATAAGGCCCTGGGCAGCTACCACGCGGAGGAACATCGTCAGCGGGTAGACGGTAGAATAAGCTACCGCAGGGATATCGCTGCCGGTGCTTCCGTTGGCATAGGCGAGAGCCGGTGGATCGGTATAACCGCCGGAGAAAAGGCCCATTATGTAAAGGAAATTGATCTTATAAACTCCGCGGGCTATGCATCCCACCACTACAAGCGGCACGAACGTGATGATGAAGCCCCATATCACCCACCACATGCCGGTGGAGTTGAACACCGTCTCGGCGAATCCGGCGCCGGAGGAGATTCCGACCGAAGCAAGGAACAGGCATATACCGAGCTCGCGGAGCATCAGCGATGCCGACGAAGATGTGTAGGTGACGAGCTTGAATTTATATCCGAAACGGGAGAGAAGAATAGCCACTACAAGCGGGCCGCCTGCCAGACCGAGCTTCATGCCGAAGCCTACGTTGATCGAACCGACTATGATACCGAACAGTATGCCTACGAAGATCGTGATGATGTTAGGTTCGTTCAGACGCTTCATCGAGTTGCCCAGCTTGTTGGCCAGTCGCTCGATGTCGTTGATTTCGCCGACGACTACAATACGGTCGCCCATCTGCAGTCGGAGGTCGGGCGACGCGAGAAGATCCACGCCGGCACGGTTGACGCGGGTGGCATTGAGCTTATAGGCCGAATGCAGGCGGAGCGATCCGAGAGTGACGCCGTTGAATTCACTCTTCGTGATGAGGATGCGGCGCGAAACGACCGATGCCTGATGCTCGTCGTCCTCCCAGTTCATCTCGTAAGGAACGCCTATCACTGCCTCGAAATTCTCAACATCCTGGCTCGATATCACCACATAGATCTTGTCGCCCACATGTATTTCAGTCTGTGAAGTCGGTATGATGATATCGCCCCCCTCGGCTCGGATCATTCGCGATATCACGAAATCCGTCTTGATGATATCATGTATCTGGCGAAGGTTTTTGCCGTCGATCAGCTTGTTGGTCACCTCCACCGATATGAAATCCGGCTTCTGCTGGTTGCGGGCTGCTTCCTCTTCGATCTGCTTTATCTCCTGATCGGTGTGCACATGAAACAGACCCTTGATCAGGAACATCGCTCCGATGATGCCGCATACGCCCAGAGGATATGCCGCAGCATAACCCATGGCCATGAGGTTGATCGATTCGGGGTTTTCAGCTGCCTGCTGTGCGGCCGCAAGTCCCGGGGTATTGGTCACGGCGCCCGACATGACGCCCACAAGTGCCTCGATCTGCGTATTGCCGTCAATGAAATAGATAGCCAGGACTATCGCCACATTGAGCGCTATCGCCAGCACGGCCAGACCGTTGAGCCTCATGCCCCCTTTCTTGAACGAGGCGAAGAAGCCGGGGCCCACCTGTATGCCTATAGAAAAAATAAACAGTATCAGGCCGAATTCCCTGATAAACTTAAGCACCTCCGCATTGACCACATAGCCCAGATGGCCCATCAGGATACCTACGAAGAGCACGAATGTCACTCCCAGCGACACGCCCGCCACCTTCAGCTTGCCCAGGAACACGCCTAAGGCTATCACGAAGGAATAGAGGACGATCGTACTGGCAAGCCCGTAGTTACCGGGCCCGAGCAGCGACGTCAACCATGTAAAATCCATAACGACTATTAATTGTTTAATATTGATTCATTAGTGGTGCTGTCGGGCCGTGGAGTGTAGCTGTCTGCCGTCCGCATTCCGCTCCGAGGAGTGTCTCTCCGGAGAGATTACGCTTACCCGATGTTTACGGAGTGCAAAGTTACCCATTTTTCGTGAAAGTTTCGTAACTTTGCACAATTCTTATCGTCAAGAAGTAAAAAATAAGTTTCATACATTATGAATATTTCATACAAATGGCTTAAGCAATACGTGGATTTTGACCTCTCCCCCGATGAACTTGCGGCGCTGCTGACATCGACCGGTCTGGAGACTGGATCAGTAGAGGAAGTGGAGTCGATCCGCGGAGGCCTGCGTGGTCTGGTCATAGGGCACGTGCTCACCTGCGAGCCTCATCCCGACAGCGACCATCTCCACGTGACGACCGTAGATCTCGGCGACGGAAAGCCCACGCAGATTGTTTGCGGCGCCCCTAACGTTGCCGCCGGCCAGACCGTTGTGGTGGCCACAGTTGGCACGAAACTCTACGACGGCGACAAGGAATTCACCATCAAGCGGTCAAAGATCCGCGGAGTGGAATCGCTCGGAATGATCTGCGCCGAGGACGAGATCGGAGTCGGATCCTCTCACGACGGCATCATTGTCATCACCGACCGCGAAGTAAAGCCGGGCACCCCGGCAGCTGAATATTTCGGTCTCGACAGCGACTACGTGCTCGAAGTCGACCTGACCCCCAACCGCATCGACGCCGCTTCACATTTCGGAGTGGCACGCGACGTAGCCGCGTGGCTCAGCTGCCACCGGACGCCGGGAGTCGGCACCCACCGCCCCGACGTAAGCGCTTTCTGCCCCGACCGCATGGACGGAGCGGTCAGCGTCAGTGTCAGCGACACAGCCCTATGCCCGCGCTACAGCGGCGTCACCATACGCGGCATCCGCGTCGGCGAGAGTCCCAAATGGCTCCGCGACCGCCTGACAGCCATCGGACAGCGCTCGAT